>CAYXGD010000201.1:0-4193 GCA_964464425.1 uncultured Thermoplasmatales archaeon | reverse complement strand
CCCGAGGCTACCCCATGGGGAACATCCGGCAGACCTACATCAAACGCGTCGCGCTCGAGCTCCTCCGTAAGCACGAGGACCTCTTCACCGAGGACTTCCAGGCCAACAAGGAGCTGGTCGCCGAGCTCACCGACACGACCAGCAAGGAGCTGCGGAACCGGATCGCGGGCTACGTGACCCGGCTTAAGGGCCGCGAGCACCTCCTGCTCCAGTAAGCTATCCATACGTGGGTAGCTACCCACGCTTTATGTAGCGCAGGTGGTCTGGGCCGTCCGTGCACGCCGCAGCCCAGTCCAACCTGCACCCTGACCTGCGCGAGACCCTGCGGGCTCTCCAGGAGGGACGACCCATCCTCGTCTTCGATGGGGACGACCGCGAGGGCGAGACCGACCTCTTCTTCCCAGCCCAACACGCCACGCCGGAGGCGATCGGGCAGCTTCGAGGCGCGGCCGGTGGGCTCGTCTTCGTCGCCCTGGGCCCCGAGGTCCACCAGGCCCTCGGCTTGCCGTTCATGCACGATGTCCTCCGCAACGCGGCCGAGGAATGGGACCTCCTCGACGATCTGGTCCCGGCCGCCCTCCCCTACGATGCGCGCAGCTCGTTCTCGCTGACCGTCAACCACCGGGAGACCTTCACCGGGATCACCGACGAGGACCGGGCGCTCACCGTCCGGACCCTGGGCAAGCTGGCCAGCCTCGAACCGTGCCTCGAGGCCGAGGACCTCCGCACCCGGTTCGTCGACGCCTTCCGGACGCCAGGTCACGTGCACATCTGCAGCGCGGCCCCCGGGCTGTTGGCTGAACGCGAAGGCCACACCGAGCTCGCGGTGACCCTTGCCCGCATGGCGGGGATCCCCGAAGCGGTCGTCGGCGCCGAGATCCTCGACGGGCCGCGCGCCATGACCACAGAGGATGCCCGAGCCCTGGCTGAGGACCTTGGGGCCCCGATGGTCACCGGCGCCCAGATCCTGGCCGGCTGGCAATCCATTGAAGAGACCCCCGGCCATATCGGCGTCCAAGCATGAGCCCTGCCGACGACGGGCACGTCCGCGTGATGGCCGCCGGGGTCTTCGACCTCCTGCACACCGGCCACCTTCATTACCTCGAGCAAGCGCGATCCTACGGTGACGAGCTCGTCGTCGTGGTGGCCCGGGACGCCTCGGTTGCCCGGCGCAAGCACGACCCGATCACTCCCGAGGAGATGCGCTTGGAGCTGGTCCGGGCGCTCAAGCCGGTGGACCACGCCGTCCTCGGCCACCGGGAGGATCACTTCAAGACCGTCGAGGAGCTCGAGCCCGACATCATCGCGCTCGGCCACGACGACTACCACGACGAGGCCGAGGTGGAGGCCGAGTGCGCCCGCCGAGGCCTCGAGGTGGAGGTCGTGCGGGTCACCAAGCACGAGGATGATCTGGCTGGTACCCGCCGGATCGTCCGCCGGGTCCTCGAGGAACCGGCGTACAAGGACTACGCCCTCAGCGAGGAGGGGTCCTCGTGACCTCGGGCCCCCGGTCGGATGCGACCATCGGCATCGCCGACACCACCTTCGCGCGGATGGACATGGGCGGTGCCGCCGAGGCCGCCATCCTCTCCTACGCCGAGGATAACGGCCACGCCGTCGAGGTCGTCCGCCGCACCGTGCCCGGGTTCAAGGACCTGCCGGTGGCCTCCAAGAAACTGGTGGTCGAGGCCGGCTGCGACATCGTCTTGGCCTTGGGCCAGGCCGGACCTGAGGAGATCGACAAGCAGTGCGCCCACGAGGCTAGCATGGGCCTCCAGCAGGCCATGCTGATGACCGACACCCACATCCTCGAGGTCTTCGTCCACACCGACGAGGTGCCGCCGGACGAGGAAGGCAAGCTCCGGTGGCTGGGCGAGAACCGGGCCAGGGAGCACGCGCTCAACGCGTGCTGGATGCTCTTCGAGCCCGATCGCATGCGCAAGATGGCCGGCACGGGCCAACGGGAGGGCTTCGGGGACGAGGGCGCCATCGAGGCGACCTGGTCCCCGGACGAGGAGGTGGCATAGGTGAGGATCGCGATCGTCGGCTCCAGGTTCAACGATGAGATCACGGACGCGATGGTGGAGACCGCCGAAGCGCGGGTCGCTGCCACAGACCACGAGCTCGCCGGGACCGTCCGCGTCCCCGGCGCGTTCGACGTCCCGCTCCCGACCCAGCGCCTGCTGGAACGAGACGACGTCGATGGCGTGGCCGTGATCGGTGCGGTCGTGACCGGCGAGACCGACCACGATCAGATCCTGATGACCAGCACGGCCCGGACCCTGCAAGACCTGGCGCTTTCCTACGACAAGCCGGTGGCCCTCGGCATCACGGGTCCAGGCATGACCTACAGCCAGGCCAAGGCCAGGGTCCACTACGCGGCCCGGGCCGTCGAGGCGGTCATCGAGGTCCACGAGGCCAGCCGAGAGGCCGGCGGCGCCTAGACGGACCCCAGATCGGCTCCTGGCCGCTTGCCCAACGGCTGGTCGGCGAGCTCGCCAAGCTCCGGCATGTGCGAGGCCAGGCAGTGCTCGACCAACTCGCTGACGGAACGGCCGGTGAGGACGCGCATCACGTGGAGGCGCTCGAGCATGTCGCGGGGGAGCTCGATCCACAGGCGCAGGTGCTCGGTCAACCCGTCAGGGGGTGCAGCCGGGGTGGGCGTCTCGTCGTGGGGGGACATGGTCAACGACGCCCGGGGATGGCAACCATGGGGTATCCCTCTTCTCGGAGCTCCTTCGAAACGACACCGGCGCCGGCCTACCTGGGCCACCGATCGGCTCGGGACGGTCGAAGACGAGCGGTGGGGCAGCCTTTTCCACCGGCACGACCTTGGCCCACCGCCATGGGGGACCCGCCGACGTACCAGGCACCCAGAGGACCCGAGCGCAGCTGTCCGAGCTGGCGGTCGGAGGCCGTCAAGCGGCTGCTCTACAACAACCTGGAGAACGCCGAGCTCCCCGACGAGCTGATCGTCTACGGTGGCACCGGGCGGGCGGCCCGGTCCAAGGCCGACCTCGCACGGATCACCGAGGCCCTCGAGCACCTCCAGGACGACCAGACGCTGGTCGTGCAGAGCGGGCGAGCCGTGGGCACGTTCCGGACCCACGAGGAGGCCCCGCGGGTGCTGATCGCCAACAGCAACCTGGTGCCTCGGTGGTCGACCTGGGAGGTGTTCAACGAGCTAGAGCAGGCCGGCTTGACCATGTACGGCCAGATGACCGCCGGGTCCTGGTGCTACATCGGGACCCAGGGGATCATCCAGGGCACCTACGAGACCCTGGCTGCGTGCGGCCGCGAGCACTTCGGGACCGGCCTCTCCGGCAGGACCGTGCTCACCGGCGGCCTCGGTGGCATGGGCGGTGCCCAGCCTCTGGCCGTCGAGATCGCCGGGGGGGCCTGCTTGGCCGTCGAGGTCGACGAGGCCCGCGCCCGGCGCCGGGTCGACATCGGGTACTGCCAGGCGGTCACCCACGACATGGACGAGGCCATCGCCATGGTCGAGGACGCCGCTCAGGAGGGCCAGGCCACCAGCGTGGCCCTGATCGGCAACTGCGCGGAGACGCACCCCGAACTGCTGGAGCGCGGGTTCGAGCCCGACGTCGTCACCGACCAGACCAGCGCCCACGACGCGCTCAACGGGTACGTGCCCGCCGGCCTGCCGTACGACGAGGCCTTGGATCTGCGGAGGACCGACCCGGAGACGTACACGGAGATGAGCCAGGCCAGCATGGTCGAGCACTGCAAGGCCATGGTCGCCTTCCAGGACCAGGGGTCGGTCGTCTTCGACTACGGCAACAACCTGCGTGGCCAAGCCCAGGACGCCGGGTTCGACCGCGCCTTCGCCTACCCTGGGTTCGTCAAGGCCTACATCCGGCCCATGTTCTGCCAGGGTCGCGGACCCTTCCGCTGGATCGCTCTCTCCGGCGACCCCGAGGACATCCTGACCACCGACGCCATGGTCACCGAGATGTTCCCCGACGACGAGACCCTGACCAGCTGGATCGAGGCCGCCCAGGCCCGCGTCCCCTGGGAAGGCCTACCTGCCCGGGTCTGCTGGCTGGGCTACGGGCAACGCGACCGGTTCGCCCAAGCGATCAACGAGAAGGTCGCCGCCGGCGAGATCGGCCCCATCGCGATCACCCGCGATCACCTGGACAGCGGCAGCGTGGCCAGCCCCAACCGCGAGACCG
>CAYXGD010000200.1:0-4199 GCA_964464425.1 uncultured Thermoplasmatales archaeon | reverse complement strand
CTCGTCGATCGCCTGGATGGCCTCAACGGCCTGCGGGTGACCCGCCCCCAGGCCGCCTACCTGTTGGAGGAGGGGCTCGTCGAGGCCGCCTGCGAGGTCGAGGATGAGGACGGCCAGCGCTGGCCCGTGTTCGCCTTCCCGGAGGCCACCGACGAGACGGCTGCCACGTACGCAGCCCTCCGCCAGGCCTTCGAGGACGCCGGCCGCCAGCGCCCGGTCTACTACGCGCCGGAGGCCCTGGACCTCGACGCCGAGCCCGGCCAGCTACCGACCGTCCCCCTGGCCGCTCACCACTTCGGGCCGTGGCCCCAGGACGCCCCGGCGCCCGGTGTCTACGCGGTCTGGTGGGCCACCGACGTCGACCAAGACCCGCTCTCCTGGCCGGGCCTCAAGACCCTCTCCAGCGCCTGGGTGGCCCTGGAGGGCCTGGAGGGCCACCTGGCCGCTGTGCTCCTGGCGCGGGCCGGGGAGGTGCCCGAGGAGACCGAGGAGATCGAGCTGCCGGACGAGCCCCAGACCCGCTTGCTGACGGGGCCCGACGGGCTGCCGGTCCTGCTCCGCTACGGCGGCCAACCCCCCCTCTTGTTGGGCCTGCCGGTCGACGACGTGGAGCCCGCCAAGCGCGACCGGTTCTGGGCCGGGTTCGCCGAGCTCTGCAGCACACGTCGCCTGGAAGCCGAACAGTGGGGGTTGGACCCCGAGGCCGGGGATGGTACCGGCACCGACGCCTGGTGGCAGCAGCTCATCGATGGGCTCTACGATCGCCCGGAGCCCGCACGGGTCCTGGGCGACGTGATCCACGACAGCTAGCGCAGGCGGGGTCGGCCGTGCGCTTCGACACACCTGCCACAAGCCCCTTCAAGGCCGGCCCGGCAGGTTGAGAGCGATGACAGCACAAGCCTCCCAGGACCAGGACGACCCCGACTGGATCGAACGAATCCAGCAGACGGACGCCTCGGACGTCACCTCGAAGGCCGAGGACCAGCTCGAGGCTTGGCGCGAGCGGATCGATGAGCTCGAGGCGGAGGCCGAGGAGGTCTCCGCGGACATGAAGGCCGAGCTCGGTGCCCGGCTCCAGCTCGTCCGGGGGACCGCCGATCAGCTCGAGGATCGTGTCGAGGAGCTCCGGACCCGCGGCGAGGACGAGGCCAAGGACATCAAGGGCTCGATCCAGGCCCTCGTGATCGGCCTGCGGCGAGACCTGGACGACCTCGAGGACCGCCTGCGCCATCGCTGATCAGGGGACCGCGAGGTCCGGCGGGCAACGGTTTTCAAGCCCCGCCCGCCTGCCGGCAGCATGACCATCCAGACCATCGGCGTCGTCGGCGCCGGCCAGATGGGCGGCGGGATCGCCCAGGTGGCTGCTATCGCCGGGTACGACGTGATCCTGCGCGACATCGAGGAGGCCTACGTCGAGAAGGGCCTCGAGGCCATCGAGGGCTCGCTGGCCCGGTTCGTGAAGAAGGACAAGCTGAGCCAGGACGAGGCCGACCAGGCCCTGGGCCGGATCGAGACGACCACCGACCTGGCCCCGTTCCAGGCCGCTGACATCGTCATAGAGGCCATCATCGAGGATGAGGACGCCAAGGTCGAGCTCTTCGAGGGCCTCGACGAGACGTGCCGGGACGACGTGGTCCTGGCCTCCAACACCAGCTCGATCCCGATCACGACCCTGGCCGCGGCCACCGACCGGCCCGAGCAGGTCATCGGCATGCACTTCTTCAACCCGGTCCCGCTGATGGGCCTGGTCGAGGTCATCCGGGGCCACGACACCAGCGACGGGACCACCCAGACGGTGCTGGACCTGGCCGAGGACCTGGGCAAGACCCCGGTGGAGGTCCACGACTTCCCGGGCTTCGTGTCCAACCGCGTGCTCATGCCCATGCTCAACGAGGCCATGTTCGCCTACGGCGAGGGCGTCGGCGGCGTCGAGGAGGTTGACACCGTCATGAAGCTCGGTATGAACCATCCCATGGGCCCGCTCGAGCTGGCCGACTACATCGGCCTGGATACGTGCCTGGCGATCCTGGAGGTCCTCCAGGACGGCTTCGGCGACCCCAAGTACCGGGCCGCGCCCATCCTCCGCAAGAAAGTGCAGGCCGGGCACCTGGGCCGCAAGACGGGCCAGGGCTTCTACGTCTGGGAGAACGGGCGGAAGCAGGGCCCAGCGTGATGGTCCGTGGCCGCCAACGGCGGCCACCCGGGGCGTGCGACGCGTCCGGGCCCTGCTTCTCTTTCATGGGGGTTCCTCTTTGCAGGGCCCGGACGGGGCCGATGCCCCAGCAAAGAGAAAGGTCCGGAGGACGGCAGGAAGCAAGGACCGGCTTGAACCGCCGGGGCTGCCCCCGGCGGCCACTGGGGGCATGGGCCGCCCCGCAAGCCTCCGAGCGCGCCCGTGACGAGGGCCCCCGAACCCCCGGGACCTGACCCCAACCTAGAAGCAGACGGGCAAGCATCACGCGCCGTTGCCTGACGGCGCACCGAGCCCTCTGGCCCAGCCGGCGGACGCGAGGCATCGGTTCGATGAGCTCGACGGCCTGCGCGGGATCGCTGCCCTGGCCATCGTCGTCTTCCATGCCTACCAGCACGCCCGCGCCCCGTTCGCGTCGACCGTGGCTGACATCGTGCTCTCGAGCCTGGACGCCGGGGTGGACCTCTTCTTCGTCCTCTCGGGGTTCGTCATCTTCCTTCCCTTCGCCCGGGCGTCCCTCGATGGCACGCAGGCCCCGTCGATCCGGACCTTCATCGCCCGCCGGGCGGCCCGGATCCTACCCCTCTACTACGCCCTGTTCCTCACGGTCTGGGCGATCCGGTACACAGGCTACCCCGGCCAGATCACGGATCTCTGGCAGCACCTCACCTTCACCCACGTGTTCGACGCTGAACGCATCTTCTGGACCATCGGCCCTGCGTGGTCCATCGCCAACGAGGTGATCTACTACATCGGCGTGGCGCTCGTGGCCGTACCGCTCCATGCGGCCTGCCGAAGGGCGAGCTCCCGTCGCGTTCGGCTGATGGTGGTGAGCGCCGTGCCCGTCCTGGCCATCGCCGCGAGCGTGGCTTGGAAGGCCGACGCGTACGCGTCGGGCATCCCGTTCGACCACTGGCCCACGTACTTCGGGCCGGTGGCTCGCCTGGACGGGTTCGCGTTCGGCATGGGCCTCGCCATCGCGGTGGCGGCGCTCTCCAGGCACCCCCGGCGCGATCCCGGGCCCGCGGCGCGCTGGCGGGGCGTGCTTCTCACCGTCGCGGGAGCGGGTACGGTCGTCGCAGCGGCCTACCTACGAACCGGTGGCGGCCTGGGCGAGCTCTACTTCCATTCGCTCTCAGGCCTCGGGTTCTTGGCGATCCTCGCGAGCTTCGTGCTCCCGGGCGGGTCGGCAAGCCCCGGGGCAAGCTGGCTTCGATCGGGCCACATGGTCCGCCTGGGAGCGCTCTCCTACGGCGTGTACCTCTGGCACGAGCCCTTGCTCATCGAGCTAACGCGCCACGAGCTGATCCTTGGCCCCGGGCCAGAGGCCTTCCTGGCCAACGCTGTCATCCTGCCCCTGCTGGCCCTGGGAGCCGCCGCGTGCACCTACAGCCTCCTGGAGCGTCCGGGCATGGCCCTTGCCGCTCGACGGACCCCTCGGCCCGCCACGTTCCAAGAGCTGCCCGCCGGCACGCCCGCCTCCGGCGCGGTGCCTCCACCCCTCCTCGGGGAGCCAGAGGGGGGTCCCGGGGATCCACCTCGGTAGGGGCAAGGACGAGGAGGGCGGCAGGCCGGCGGCCTCACACGCCCAGGTCGCCCTCGCCGCCAGCGGTGATCTGGGTCGCCAGGTTGTAGATCTCCTCGATGCCCTCCAGCGTGGCCGCGCTGACCGGTGCCATCTTGGCGATGGCATCGAAGTCGTCGAGCACGTGGAGGAAGGACTCGTTGAGCTGGTTGACCATGGTCGCCGGCTCGTCGTGGAGCGCGTCGAGCAGCCGGTCGGTGTCGGTGGCCCAGGCCATGATCTCGCCGACGGCCTCGTCGGACAGCGTGTCGACCTTGCCCAGGACGTTGAGCGTCGGCACCTGGAGGCGGTAGTGGGTCGTGGCAGCCAGGACGGCCTGGCTGACGAACCCGCGAGGGCTGGAGGCCACGGCCGGATCGAGCAGGAACGTCAGCATCGTGTTGTTGGAGAGCTGCTTGGCCACGTAGGGCCCGCTGGCCCGGA
>CAYXGD010000199.1:0-4212 GCA_964464425.1 uncultured Thermoplasmatales archaeon | reverse complement strand
AGCATCGGGGGCCTCTCCGAGCTGCTCCGCCGCGCCCAAGGGACGCTGCTGGAAGCCTACCTGGCGGCGCATCCTGCCCCCGGCCTGTCGCTTCCCGACGCAGCGCTCGCCAGGTGAGGTGCCCGACCGGCGATCCGACGAGCCGCCGGCGGGACGACGGCTCCCAGCCACGGGGCTCGCGAACGGACACGGACGAGGAGTTAAGGCGCTCGCGCGACCACCGGAACCATAGGGTAGCAACCATGCCGGTCGATCCCAAGGTCGGGGGAGAAGGCGTGCAGGTCCCGGCACGGGAGCTGCAAGAGGGCCAGCTGGACCTACCGACGGCGCTTCTCGGGATCCCACGCCCGCCGATGCCGGTCCGTCTGGCCCTGATCGCCCGCGCGACCGGCTGGCGAGGCCTCGCTTGGACCTTGGACCGTCGGGACGGCCACCTTCGCCGGTGGGTGACCCAGCAACCCGGCGCCCGGATCCTGCATAGCGAGCGAGCCCCGGACGACCCCCTGGTCCTCTCCTTGGGCGACGCCCATCCCGCCAGGGCCTGGCTGGTCGAGGGCCACGGTTGGATCCAGATCACCGTGGGTCCAGAGGGGCCCGCGACCCTGATCGCCTCGGGCACCACCGAGCACCTGGAGGCCCTACGTGACAACCTGGTCGGCCAGGCGCAGGTCCGCGGGCAGGACGTGCCCGACGGATGGACCTGGCGGCCGACGCGTTACGGCTTGCTCACGGCCCGGCAGAACGAGGCCGTCCGGTGGGCCGTGGCCGCAGGGTACTACAGCGTCCCCCGACGGATCCGGCTCAAGGATCTGGCCGACCAGATGGGGACGAGCATCGGCGCCCTGTCGACCTTGCTGCGACGGGCAGAGGCCCGGCTCCTGGAAGCCTACCTCGACGCCGAACCCCTGTTAGGCGACCTCCTCACCGGGATCTCCCTGACCCGGGAGGTCCCGAGGGGTGCGACCTGGCGCACCGTGACCGACGCGGTCTGATCCGGGCCTGCGGACCACGAACATTGTCGCTGGTCGACGGTTGTCGCTTCGACCCTCGAATCGAAAGGCCTATCCACACCGTCGCTCCATCCGGCCAAGTCGATGACGAACCGTCCGGGGCCCGAGAGGAGCGAGCCCACGGATCCCCACGCACCTGGCGACCGGCTCGTCGCCCAGGTCCAGGTGCCCCTGGAGACCCTAGGCTTAGCCACGCCGCCGCACACCGTCCGCCTCCGCCTGATGACCGCAGGTGCAGGATGGCGGCTGCTGGCGTGGAGCGAGGGAAGCGAGATCGAACGCGCTGTCGAGTGGCTTCAGGAGCTGGACGGCTGGCAACAAGCTGCCACGGCCAAGCGTCCAGAGCACCTGGTCGCTCTGGAGGCCGCGGACCTTCCGAAGGGCTGGGGGTGGGCCAAGCTGCCGGGCAGCGCGGTGACGTTCACCGTGCGCCCCGATGGCCAGGCGTCCTTGTCCGCCGAGGGTGACCCCGCCGAGCTGGCACCCTTCCTTTCCCACTGGGAGGGGAGGGGGTTCACCGTCAGCACCAGCGCCGTCCCCTCGCCGATCGCGCCCGACATCGGCGCCGGGATCCTCACGCGGCGGCAGAGCGAGGCGCTCTCCCGCGCGGCAGCCGCGGGGTACTACGACATCCCCCGGCGGGTCCGGCTCGAAGACTTGGCTGGGGAGATGGACATGAGCATGGGCGGGCTCTCCGAGCTCCTGCGCCGTGCCGAGTCCCGTCTGGTCAAGGCCTACATCAGCACGCTCCCCGGTCCCGGCGAGACCGACGAGGTCGACGTGCAGACCTGACCGGGGCTCGCCCTACCGGACCGGGTGACCCCCATCATGTTCGGGTTGGCCCGATACCGCCGGAGAAAGCCTATAACGCCCGGTGGACTCGGTTCCATGGGGGAAAGCTCCTGACGTCGGCGCCCAACGATGATGCAGACGACGAACCGGTCGACGGCACGGTTCAGGCGCTCTTCGAGGGCCCCACCTCCGCCTTCGAGCTGACCCCACCCCCGACCCGCGTCCATATGAAGATCCTGCCAGCCCACGGCGGGTGCTGGCTTCTGGCGTGGGCAGCCTCGGGCCGCGCCCAGGCGGTGGCCCGCTGGCTCGAGCAGGAGCACGGGTTCGAGGTCGCCCGGCCGCCCGTCGCCAGGCGCCGGCTCCAGGTGTTCCGGTGCCCGGACCCGCCCGAGGCCCTGCACGCGCTGGCCGGGCGGTTCCAACGGTTCGATCTGGAGGGATCCCCCGACGGGGTGGCTGTGCTCCGGGTAGCAGCCCGCCGCGCGGATCTCGACGGCGACGCCGCCTACCTCGAGGCCCACTGCCCCGGCCTGGCGCTGGCTGACGTTGTCCCCGTCGGTCCGGAAGGCCACGATGCCCTGCTGACCCAGCGCCAGCACGAAGCTCTGGCGCAGGCGCTGGCCAGCGGGTACTACGACATCCCCAGGGAGATCCGGCTCACGGACCTGGCCGACGCCATGGGCATGTCGCAAAGCAGCCTGTCCGAGCTCCTCCGCCGGGCCGAGCGGCGCCTGGTCGAAGCGTACATCGACGGTGTGCCCGAACCCGGTGCGGCTCTCGACACCCACGAGATCCCTTGGTTCTCGACGAGCGGCGGGGACCGGTCCCGGTGACCCGGTCAGTGCTGGCTCTTGTCGTAGGGTGGTTTCTCGGTGAGCGGATCCCCCGAGGCGTCGGACTGGCTGACGTCCTGGATCCGATCGATCCCGTCCACGGCCTCGATGATCTCGACGACCGGGTCGGGGACGAGCTCGCGCCAGGGCCCGCCGTCCTGGAGGTAGGCCCGGATCCGCGTGGCCTCGTAGCTCTCCCGATCGACCAGCTCGAACCCACGCACCTCGTAGCCAGCCTCACGGAACAGTCTGGCCGGCAGCGGGTTGTTGGTGAAGGCCGTGGAGAACGGGGGGACGAACGTCTCGACGTGGCTGACCCACAGCGAGTTGCGGTGGATGTCGGGCACGGGCACGATGGTGGCCTGCATGCCGGCATCGGCCAGGCTCTCCTGCAGCATCCAGACCCGCTCACCGGCGGTGAACGGGTTGTCCGGTGTGTGCGAGTACTGGCTGGAGCCGATCACGATGACCAGGCGGTCGACCTGCTCCAGGATCTTCTCGATGGCCAGGATGTGGCCCTTGTGCAGGGGCTGGAACCGGCCGACGAAGAGGCCGCGGTCGTCCATCGCCGCCGGTAGGGAAGGTCGCCTTGATAAGTGGGCCGGGAGCGCCCGGACCACGGAGCGGCCGCTCCAAGGGCAGGGTCACGAAGAGACGGTCGATCCGCGGCCCCCAGGTGCTGGGTGCGCGGCCTACGTCTCGATGGCCAAGCTGTAGCTGGCCGCGGTCCGTTCCTGGCTGTGGTCGACGACGAGGATCTCGAAGGTGTCGCCGGGCTGGGCGGTCACGCCAGCGTCGGCCGATCGCCAGACGACGTAGGCGCGGTCGTGGGTGCCGAGCACGACGCCCCGGTCCACGGTCACGTCGTTCTTGATCACCAGGGCTTCCCATTCAGGCAGGGTCCGCTCGACGTTGACCTCGAGCTCGGGCGCCTGGTCGCCCCACCACGCCTGGCTGCGGGCCAGCTCGCCGTCCTCGAGGACGAGGTAGACGATGACGCCGCCGTCCCCCTCCGAGGTGCTCAGCCGCGCCTCTGGGGTCGAGGTGGCCAGGCAACCGGCCGTCAGAAGGGCGCCCAGCAAGGCCAGGGCCACCAGGCGGACACGTGGACCTCGGGGGGACCAGGTCACGGGAGAGCAACAGAGCCGGGACCGTCATTTAACGGTTGTGCTTGGCCCGGGACCCCGACGATCGTCGTTACCAGCCGTTCTAGCGCCTCATGCGCCGGTCGGTGCGCCGCCGGGGACATCGGTGGCGCCCTGCCCACCGGTGGCCCGGCGGGTCGGCTTGGTGATCGCCTCGGCAAGCCGCTCGAGCAAGCTCTCTTTGTCCTGGCCGACGAGCACGTGCTCGAGGACCTCATCCAGGGTCTCGCAGGGGAAGATCTCCACCTTCTTGCGGGTCTCCTCGTCCAGGAGCACGTCGTCCTCGTTGGCCTTCGGGATGATGACCTTCTTGGCGCCGGCCTGGACGGCGGCCTCGATCTTGGGGGTGACGCCGCCGACGGGCAGGACCTCGCCACGGACCGAGATGCTCCCGGTCATGGCGGTGGACTGGTCGATCGCGATGTTCTC
>CAYXGD010000198.1:0-4235 GCA_964464425.1 uncultured Thermoplasmatales archaeon | reverse complement strand
CACCGCTGGGTTTCCGACGGGACTTGCCCTGCCAGAGTGCCATCGCGCGGCGATATGGAAGCCCCCTATATGAACCTTCCCAGGGGGTCGGCGGCTGAGGGATCGCTGAGCGACCCCGTGGGCAAGCTGAGATGAGCCGCCACCCGGGGGTGCCACTGCCAAGGTATGACACGAAACGTATATAGGGCCTCAGGAGAAACCAAGGGGTTGCACCGACTCGTCGGCGCTTCGTGGTGGGAACCCAACATGGTCGAGATCATCACCGTAGAAGACCTTTCTGAGGCCATCGAAGAGAAGACTGGACTCGACCCCGAGGAGGCGGGGCGCGACGCCGAGTTCGTCATGGACATCTTCGGTTTCAACGACAGGATCATCGACAACGTCCTCGAACCCGAGGACCGCCAGCTGTTCTACATGCTCGAGGAGTGGGGCCTCCTGACGACCGAGCGCGAGGAGACCACCCTCTACGACGGGCGCGAGTGGCGGACCCACTACTGGCTCTTCCGCAAGGATCGCATCCTCGGCTACGCCGAGCAGTTCCGGGAGCGCCAGGCGCGCAAGGACGAGACGGAGACGATCTACGAGGAGCTCCCTCAGGATCTCTGGGCCTCGCGACAGGCCTGATCGTACCCGGCTCACCCATACATTCATCACGGAGATGGAGGTTCGAGCCCCATGGTCCTGCCCCTGGATGTGCTCCAGAAGAACCTGGAGAAACCCATGACCCTGTTCCTCAAGGACGGGCGCAAGCTGGAGGGACAGTTCGCTGGCTACGATCAGTACATGAACCTCGTCCTGGAGGACACCGAGGAGACCACCGAGCAGGGCGGTCGCCGACTGGGCACCGTCGTGCTGCGAGGCAACAACGTGGTCTCGATGTGCCTCGACGAGGCCTGAAGCCCCCGGCGTGCCCTCTTATGGCCCATCCAGGCCCGCCACCCCACGGTATGATTCGTAAAGGCTATATATGGAGCTCAGTCTTACTGTGTTCCGTGGAAGGGCCCGGCTGGTGTCCTAAGAAAGTGCATCCCATCCCCTCCTAGTGAGGCCAGCACCCTTCCACATCCTTCTCACGCGGCCCTGAAACGGGCCTCTTCCGTGACCTCCGAACCCGTGGTTCGTCCGTTCTCTCCCGCGTCGCGCCTTCTCTGACGGCCAGCTACCTGGCAAGCGACGCCGCCTGCAGGTGCCATGTTCCTAGGTCAGTGGTAGGTCTCCGGGGAGAAGAGCACGAGCACCGCGAAGAGCTCCAACCGGCCGATCCACATGAGCAGGGCGAGAAGCACGACGCCAGGATCCGAGATGGCTGCGTAGTTCGACGCGGGCCCCACGATGTCGAGACCCGGACCGATGTTGCCGATCGATGCCGCCACAGCGGATACGCCCTCGATCACGGAGACGGGTTCCAGGGCCAGGAAGATGACGGTCCCCGCGACGAACAGGGTGAGGTAGGTGAAGATGAACACGATGACCCGCTGGAGGGTCAGCGACGAGAGCGCCTCCTTCCCCAGCCGGATAGGGAGCACCGCACGGGGGTGGGCGATCCGCTGGAGCTCGGCGCGCAGGACCTTGAACATCAAGAGAGCGCGGACCACCTTGATGCTCCCACCGGTCGAGCCGGCGCTACCGCCGACGAACATGAAGAACACGATCAAGAACCGTGCAAGCTCCGGCCACTGGCTGAAGTCGGCCGTCGAGTAACCGGTCGTGGTCACGATGCTGGCGGCTTGGAAGGCAGCCAGCCGGATCGCCGTCCAGATGGATCGACCGCCGTGGTCCATCCAGAACGAGGCGTTGCGGGGCGCGAGCATGAGCGTGGCGGTCAGGAGGCCCGTGCCGACGGCCAGGATCGTCAAGAAGAACCGGAACTCCTCGTCCTGCCAGAGGGCCCCGACCTGGCCCCGGAGAGCCCGGTAGGTGAGCGCGAAGTTGGTCCCTGCCAGGACCATGAAGACGAGGATCGTGATCTCGACGGCCGGCGCACCGTAGGTCTCGATGCTGGAGCTCTGGGTCGAGAACCCCCCGGTGGACATGGTCGTGAACGTGTGGACGACGGCGTCCAGCACGGGGCTGGTCGGGGCGTTCGTGTGCCAGGTGAACAGGCCCAGCAGGATCAGGAAGAGGACACCCGAGAGGAGCGCGTAGACCTTGAACAGGGACCTGGCGGTCTGGATGATGCTCGGGGTGACCCGGTCGACCTTGCCACCGGGGAGCTCGGCCCGCATCAGCCGGGCGCCGGCCGAGGCCAGGCGCGAGAGGACGGCCACCGTGAGGACCACGATGCCCATGCCGCCCAGCCACTGGGTCATCGCCCGCCAGATGTGCACGCCGGCCGGGATGGTCTCCAGGGGGGGCGTGAGCACGCTGGCGCCCGTCGTCGTCAGCCCGCTCATCGCCTCGAAGAACGCATCGGCGGGGTTGGAGATCGTGCCGGTGAGGATGTAGGGTGCAGCGGCGACGAGGGTGCACGCGATCCAGCCGATGCCCACCAGGACGTAGGCCTCGCGATCCCGGAAGTCCGTCGGGAGGCCGACGCGTTCCAGGAGAAGACCGATGAGCAGCGTGACCCCTGCCGTGGCCAGGAAGGGGAGCGTGGTCGCAGCGACATCGAGGCCGAGGGGGGTTGCCACGGTCCGAGGTTCCAGGAACAGCCCGAAGGCCACTGGGACCAGCAAGGTGAAGGAGAACAGGCGGAGGATGGTGCCGAGGTTGCCCAAGACGACGCGCCAGTTCATGGTCCACCTCAGAACAGGTTGGCCAGCTCGGGCACGGCGCTGGCCTTGGCGAACACCACGAGGTTGTCGCCGGGTTCGACGCGCTCATCGCCTCTCGGGACCACGGCTTGCTCCCCTCTGACCAGGGCGCCGACGACCGATCCCTTGGGGAGCGCGGCTTCACGCAGGAGCTTGCCGGCGATCCGGTTGCCCTTCTCCACCTCGACGAGCAGGACCTGAGCCTCTCCGTGGTGGAGGAGGGTCAGCTCTTCGGGGCCGACGTCGGAGGCGTACTTCAGCAAGGTGCTGACAGCGGCGAAGCGAGGGGAGACCGCCAGGTCCACCCCCAGCCGTTCGGCGAGGTCCTCGAGGGCGGGTTGATCGACCAGGGCGGTGGTCCGGGCCACCCCGAGGGAGCGAGCCAGGAGCGCGGTGATCAGGTTGAACTCCTCGTGGGGGCTGGCGGCGACCACGACGTCGGCATCCGCGAGGTTCTCCTCCCGCCAGAGATCGACGTCCCGGGACGAACCCTCGAGGACGAGGATGCCGTCGAGCTCGCCGGCCAAGGCCTCAACCTCCTCGTGGGTGTCGCCACGAGCGATCAGGGTGACCCGACGGCCGGCGTCCCGGAGCATGGTTGCCACGCGCTTGGCGATGCCGGTCATCCCGGAGATGACGACGTGGTCAGCGGCCTTGGTGGACTTGTGGAGCAGGGCCTGGCCGCCGAAGGTCTCCTGCACCTGCATGAGCAGCCCTGGGCTCTCGACCAGCACGACGACGTGGTCGCCGCGGTGGATCACGTCGTTGCCGCCGGGGATGATGACCTCGGCGCCGCGGAAGATGGCGACCAGGTTCATCCCTTTGGGCAGGCCGAGGTCCTTGACGGCCCGCCCGGCGGCGGGGGAACCCGACTCGACGCCGGCCTCGACGAGGCGGAGCTCGCTGACCTCGAAAGCGTCGATCTCCAGGATCCCCGGGAACTCGATCAACCGGACGATCTTGGTGGCTGCCACCAGGTCCGGGGAGACGGCGACATCGACCCCGATGGGCCGGAACTCCCGGGATTCAGCCTCGCCCATCAGATCGAGTGAGTTGACGCGCGCGATGACCCGCTCGGCCCCGTGGCTCTTGGCGATGGCCGCAGCGGCCAGGTTGATCTCATCGTGGCTCGTCACCGCGTAGAAGACGTCGGCCTTGCTGATCCCCGCATCCTCGAGCACAGCGGAGGCGGCCGCGTTGCCCTGGATGACCATGCAGTCGAGGCTCCCGGCGGAGGCGCAGGCCTCGGGATCGACGTCGATGATGATGATGTCGTGGCCTTCCTTCCCAAGGAACTCGGCGATCTTCTGACCGACGGCGCCGGCTCCGCCGATGACGATGTGCACGAGTACCCGAAGAGCAGGCTCCTGGTTTGAAGCCGCCGGTTCACCGTAGGTCAGCCGGTGCCGCGCCCGGACCCCTAGGCTCGTAAGGCTTACATCCTGGAGGTGGTTGGCACGGTCCCAGACGCGGAGGTAGCAT
>CAYXGD010000197.1:0-4282 GCA_964464425.1 uncultured Thermoplasmatales archaeon | reverse complement strand
GGGAGACCAGTTTCTTGACGATCTGGGGCTCGCGTTGGTGGCCGGTGGCCCCCATCTCCTTGAGCCCCTGGTTCACGTGGTGGATCACGTCGAGCCCGACCTCGTCGGCCAGCTCGAGCGGCCCCATCGGCCAGCCGAGACCGGCTCGGACGGCCTTGTCGATGTCGCGGGGCGCGGCCAGGCCCTCCTCGTAGATCAGGAAGGCTTCGGTCATCGCGCGTCCCAGGATGCGGTTGACCACGAAGCCGGGCCCCTCGTCGACGACGACGGGCAGCATCGGGTAGCGGTGGTTGCGCATCTCCTCGATGAAGTTCACGCAGTTCTCGACGACGCTCTTGTGCGTCTCGACGCCGGGGACCACCTCGACCAGCGGCATCTGGTAGGGAGGGTTGAAGAAGTGCAGCCCGAGCACCTTCTGTCGCCGGTCTTCGGTACCGGCCGCGATCTGGCTGACCGACAGCACGGAGGTGTTGGTCGCCAGGGGGACGTGGCGTTCGGTGTGCTTCTCGAGCTCACCGAACACGTCCTGCTTGATCTCGAGGTCCTCCACGACGGCCTCGATGACGATGTCGACGTCCTCGAAGTCCTCGTAGGAGGTGGTGGGCTGGATCCGGTCGAAGATCCGGTCGGCGCGCTCCTTGTCGTACGTGGGCGACTTCATCTCGCGGACCTGGGCCTTCTGCTCGTCGGTGAGCTGGATGCCGAGATCCGATTCGACCTCCTCGATGGCGTTGTCGGCCTTGTCCGCGTGGAACGCCACGAGCTCGTCGAGCACCGAGCGGATGCGGGACATCCCCTGCTTGGTGTACTCCTCTTTCACGTCTTTGAGCACGACATCGTGCCCGTTCAGGGCCATGACCTCCGCGATCGCGGCGCCCATGGTGCCCGCGCCCACGACGCCGACCTTCTCGACAAACATCATAGGGGCTGGGCCGGGGAACGTGAGGGTGTGGCATAAAGGGTTTCCCTGGTTTTTCGACTTTGCGTAGTAGAAAACTTCAGCGTGGTCTGGGTCTCGAGGGCCTAAGGGGACACGGGGGAAGAGGTATAACCATCGGGCACACGAGTTGGCTCGGGTCGACCTCCCGTACGGGGGTGGACCAGTGGTGATCATCCTGGCCACAGACAGCAAGGCGCCCGGTTCCCCCGACACGACGAGCGATGCCCGACAGGGCGCCCGGCCGACGGGCCTCGAGACCCCGATCGAGCTGGACCTCCAGGGGGTCCCCATCGAGGTGCTCCTTGTGGAGGACAACCCGGGGGACGTCCGCCTGACCCAGGAGGGGTTCCGCGAGGGCCGGCTGCGCAACAACCTGCACGTGGCCATGGATGGTGAGGAGGCGCTCGCGTTCCTCAACCAGGAAGGCGACCATCACGATGCGCCTCGGCCCGACCTGGTGCTGTTGGACCTCAACCTTCCCAAGGTCGACGGGCACGAGGTCCTCGAGAAGATGAAACAGGATCCCCAGCTCAAGGGGATCCCTGTCGTGATCCTGACCACGTCGAGCCAGACCGCCGACGTCCGCCGGGCCTACGAGAACCAAGCCAGCTCGTTCATCACCAAACCGGTCGATTTCGACAAGTTCGTCCAGGTCATCCGGGATCTTGGCCTCTACTGGCTCAGCGTCGTCAAGCTGCCCCGGTAGCTGGGGTCAGATCAACCCGATCGCCCAGGCCAAGGCGCTCATCGTGCCCCAGCTGGCCACCGGGATCGTCAGGTTATCCTCGCCAGGCAGCGTCTCGACGAGCATCCCGACCATCGAGCCGGCCAGGATGACCCAGTACAGATGCGCCGGGAACGTGGTCCCTTCCCACACGTAGTAGATCGATGCCAGGAGCAGGGCCCACGGGTAGGCCGAACCGAGGCCTGCACCGGTGCCCTCCCAGCTCTTCTCCCGGTTCCAAGGGATCTCGAGGGAGCCGTAGGCCTTGCCGATGAGCGCGCTGGCGGCGTCACCGATCCCAAGCACGGCGTAGGCGGCGAACACGATGCTGAGCGGGATGCCGAGGAACTCGCTCGCGGTCGCGACGACGACGAGCCCACCCACGAAGTAGAAGGGCGCCCAGGGGAATCGCTCCTCCGGACGCATGGTGTTCTCCATCGTCTTGGCCAGGACCTGCTGGCCCTGGCGTGCCGGGCCTCGGAGCTCCTGGCCGCGCTGCTCGAGGTACCACACGAACGTGATCAGCGCCAGCCCGGCGCCGGCCACGATCCATCCCCAGAGGAGGTCGAGGAACAGCAGGAACGGGACCGCAGCCAAGGCCGCGGCCGTGTGGACGATCTTGCGCTTGATCTCCCGGTCCATCACGGGTCGCCTCCGGTTTGCCACCGATCGAGGAGCTGGTCAGCGGCCGTGGCCGGCGCCATGTCCCCCGAGCGGATGTCGTCGATGGCTTGCTGGAAGGTGCCCTTGACCCGATCCTCGTCGAAGACCATGTCCACCAGCCGCTGCTTGAGGACGAGCAGGAGCTCGTGCTCGATCCGCCGGCGGCGTCGATCCTCCAGCTCGCCGCTGCCTTCCAGATGGGCTCGGTGGTCGGTCACGGCCTCGACCAGGTCAGCGACCCCGTCACCGTCCCGGGCGACGACCGGCACGATCGGCGGTCGCCACACGTCCTTACCCTTGTCCTCGTAGGCCAGCTTGAGGTGGGTCTGAAGCTCGGCCACGGTCCGATCCACGCCGTCCAGGTCGGCCTTGTTGACGGCGAAGGCGTCGGCGATCTCCATGATGCCGGCCTTGATGTTCTGGATGTCGTCGCCCAGGCCGGGTACGGCGACCAGGACGACGCTGTCGGCGGTCCGGACGATGTCCACCTCGCCTTGACCGACGCCGACGGTCTCGATGATGATCAGGTCCTTGCCCAACGCGTCGAGGACACGGACCGCGTCGAAGATCGCCGGCGCCAAGCCGCCGAGCGCGCCCCGGCTCCCCATGCTGCGCACGAACACCTCGGGATCGGTCGACCGCTTGGTCATCCGGATCCGATCGGCCAGCACGGCGCCGCCGGTGAACGGGGAGGTGGGATCCACGGCGATGACCCCGATCGAGAGATCCTGGTCCCGGTAGCGATCGACGAGCTTGTCGACCAAGGTGCTCTTGCCGCTGCCCGGTGGGCCGGTCACGCCCAGGACGTACGCGTCGCCGGTCTCGGCGTGGATGGCGTCCATGGCTGCCTGGGCACGGGGGTCCTCATCCTCAGCCCAGGAGATCAAGCGGGCGGCGGCCCGGACCTGACCGTCGAGGACGCGCTGGGCGACGTCCTCGGGCGCGTCGAGCGTCACTTGGAGACCTCGGACCGGATGAACGCGATGATGTCCTTCGTGTTCGTGCCCGGTCCGAAGACCTCCCGGATGCCCTTCTCCTTGAGCTCGGGGACGTCCTCCTCCGGGATGGTGCCTCCACCGAGGACCAGGATGTCGCCGGCGTCCTCCTTCTCAAGCAGTTCGACGACGCGGGGGAACAGGGCCATGTGGGCGCCGGAGAGCACAGAGAGCGCCACGACGTCGACGTCCTCCTGGATGGCAGCCTGGGCGATCTGCTCCGGGGTCTGCCGGAGGCCGGTGTAGATGACCTCCATCCCAGCATCGCGCAGCGCTCGGGAGATCACCTTGGCGCCTCGGTCGTGCCCATCGAGCCCCGGCTTAGCTACCAACACGCGGATCGGTCGGTCCTCGCTCATCTGCGTCCTCCATCGGATGACCGAGCCCTGGGCCCGGTCGTGGTGTTCGGCGGCAATGCGGAGGCCCTCTTTAAGCCTAACCGGCCGACTCCAACGGACAAGAAAGTACAACAAGGTATATTATTGGCCATCAACTGCAGGGGGTTGAGATGCGTCGCACGTCCATCGAGGCTCCACCGGATCCCGTCAGCCTCCTGGCTGCCTTGCGGGCACGTGGCGACGCGTTCCTCCTCCAGAGCGCCGAAGGGCCCCGCCGCCTGGCCCGCTACTCCTTCCTGGGGTTCGACCCTCGGAGCCGGCTCACCATCGAGGAGGGCCAGGCCGCCATCGATGGGGTGCCCTTGGACACCCCGCCGACGGCCGCCATCCGCGAGGTGGTGGCCGGTCTGAGCACCGACGACGACGAAGGCTACCCGTTCAACGGCGGGCTCGTGGGCTACATCGGTTACGGGTACACCAGCTACCTGGAGTCGCTGCCCCGTGCGGAGCACGACCCGGGAGCGCCGGGCCCGTTCCCGGACCTCGAGATGGGCCTCTTCCTCGATGGGATCATCTACGACCACGAGCGACGGACGTGCTTCTACTTCACCCAGGACGAGGA
>CAYXGD010000196.1:0-4284 GCA_964464425.1 uncultured Thermoplasmatales archaeon | reverse complement strand
CGGTCATCCCTCAACGCTACGAGATCGCGGTCACGCCCGAGGAGTTCTGGGGCGAAACGGCCTGAAACGCTGAACCTTGGGCCTCCGAGACGGAAAGCAACGTTGATGAGCCCGGGACGATGAGCCTCACCTAGCAGGTGGCCTGCTTGACGGTCCAAGACATCGGCGACTGGCGGTGGGGCCTCACCGCCGCACAGCACCCGCCGCCCACCGAGGCGCTCGCCCTTGACCTCCCCCGGCTCACGGGTGGACCGGCTGGCCAGCGCCTCCATCTGTCTCTCGGCGGCGAGCTCCGCGCCGAGTACCTCAACGTCGAGGTCGATGCCGAGCCTGACGAGGATGGCTCTCCACCCGTCGACCTGTCCCAGGCGCCCTGGCCGTGGGCCGCGGCCTCGATGCTCGAGGTCCGGATGGCCCGCGGCATGCTCGACCGCTTGGATCCCGTGCTGGCATCGGCCGAGGTCCATCGCCTTCTCCAGATCGGCGGCCTGTGGACGGCCCACCTGGTCCCTCCGGGGTCCCCAGGCGGCCGCCGAGCACGGGCCGAGCCCGGGATCACCGATCCCCGCTTGGCCTGGGAGGCCTTGGGGCTGACCCGCCGACCCCCTCCCTGGCTTCTGCACGCCTTCGACCTGGTCGAGATGGTCGCCTTCCGGGGCGTCCGGGAGCGGATCCTACCCGAACCGGCACGCCCGTCGACCCAGCCCAGGCGCCCGATCCGGATCACCTTCAGGAAGCGTGGATGAGCCGGGTCAGCCCTCGAACCGTTCGTCGGCATCGGTCAGCGCGTAGGCCAGCAAGCGCTTGACCTTCCATGAGAGGATGCCGCTGCCCCGGTGCTCGCCCGACGGGCTGACCAGGCAGTACTCGTCGTCGCAGAAGACCAGCATGGCGGGACCCCGCTCCTCCACGATGATCGGATCGTAGTAGCCCCCCTCGGCCAGGGAGTCCTCCAGGTAGAACCGCAGCCGCTCGAAGATGTGGGCCTGCCGCTCCTCGTTGACCGGCCGGTGGTTCTCCCAGAACTCCCGGGGCGTCTCGGCGGCCAGGTTGAGCTCCAGGGCGATCCGGGCGTGGGCCCCCAACCGCCCCTCGGCCTGCGTCAACCCGTCGGTGGGCGGCCAAGCGATCGTCAGGCGACCGTCGGCCCCCTCCACGGCGAGCTGGAGCTCCCCGCCGTCCTCGACCCGGGCGGTCACACCTTCGTGGCCGAAGAGCGTCCCCAGGTCCTCGACGAGCCGGTCGCCGAGCTCCTCCAGGGTCTCCTGCAGGTCAGCGGCCTGGTCGGCGGGGCCGGGCATCGAAGGCCAGCAGGGCGGTCGGGCCCTAAGCGTTTCGGCGAGCACTGACTCCCGGCGGAACCCGAAAAGGCCATCCCTGGCCGGGCGTCTGCCGGCCCGATGGCCATCACCGCTCACCTGGTCGCCCGGTTCCTGCACGTCGCTGTCGCCATGCTCTGGGTCGGCAACCTCGGCGCCCTAGCGGGGGTCATCCTGCCAGCGGCCAGGACCAAGGGCGAGCACGCCCCGAACCTGGGCCCCATCGTGGATCGCCTGCGCTACACGCTCTGGCTGGGTCCTCTCACCGTCCTCCTGGGCGCCTGGCTCGTGACGGCCTCCGGCCACGGCTGGGCCGAGCTCGGTGCGCGCGGGTGGGGCGACACCATCCTTGGCGGCATCGTCATCGCCGTGATCATGATGGGCTTGGAGGGCGGCCTGGTCGTCCGATCGATGCGCAAGGCCCACCAGGCGCCGGCCGGTGATCGCGACGCCCATCTCTCCAAGGCCTGGAAAGGGGCCGTGGCTGCCGCTGTGATCGGCTTGGTGGCCGCCTTCCTGATGGTGTCGACGACCCTGGGCGGGCTTGCGTGATCAGCTGGCCTGGCCAGGCACCGGCCCGGTGTACTCCAGCGCGTACAAGCCGGTGCTCCGGTCGGTGATCCAGAGCAGCCCATCGCTGGGTTCCCAGCGGGCTTGGTAGACGTTGGGCAGGAACCCGTCGGGGTTGAAGTTCGGCTTCTTCCACCAGAACTCGCCGGTGTACGGATCCTCCGGGTCGCCCACGGGGAGGAAGTAGCCCAGGTGCTTCGGGTCGGCCGGGTCGCTCGTGTCCAGGATCCAGATCCCCGCGTGGTAGTGGCTGACCGCCAGCAGCGGCTTCTCTGGATGGGGGATCGAGGTGTGCGGGCTCATGATGTACTGGCCGGTGATGTTGACCTCGCCCGGCAGGGTCCAGGTGCCGATCTGCTGGAGGTCGGCGGGGTCGGTCACGTCGTAGGCCCGCACCACCCCGCTCCCGCTCTCGAGCTCACCGATCTCCGGGGCGCTGTAGGCGTAGACCCGGTCGCCGCGGGCGTAGGTCTCCGGGCTGAACCAGTGCGTGGCCCGGGCCTCGCTGGGCGCCGGGTCCTTCTGGATCGAGAGGGTCTGGGGGTTCATCGGATCGCTGATGTCCACGGTGACCGCACCGCCGTCCCAGTGGCTGACGTACATGATCGTCTGATCGGTCAAGGGGTGCTTCTCGGCCAGGACGTCGTGGGGGAACGACCGGTTCTCGTCGGAGGTGGCTTCCTCGTTGCGCCAGGTGGCCACGTCGACGATCTCGGCCCCGTTGGGCGTCTCGACGAACCGTGCGATCTTGATCTCGTTGCCCACCGGCTCGTTCTTGGCCGTCGGCAGCGTGCCGAGGTAGAGCGGCTGGCCGACGTAGAGCACGTAGAGCTCGCCGTCGATCTCCTCGAAGTGGAAGTTGTGGGTGCCCAGGGCCTCGACCGGCTTGGCGCCGACGAGCTGGGGGTCGGTCCGGTCGGTGATGTCGATGATGTGGATGCACACCGAGCAGTCGGTCGATCCAGGCTGCGGTGTGTCCTGGACGTTCAGGATGGCGTACCGGCCGTCGGGCGTGATCCGGACCTCCTGGAACCCGCTGCCGTCGGCCCGGTAGGAGCCCAGCACGGTCACGTTCTCCGGGTCGCTGATGTCCGCGATCGTGAACCCGCCGCGCTCGTCGCCGTCGACGGCGACCAGAGCCAGCTCCTCCCCGTCGCCCTTCCAGAGCACGAAGTTGGCGAAGCCGTTCTGCCCGAGCTCGACGTCGAGGGGGGTCCACGAGACGAACCCGATGTTCTCCGAACCGGTGTGGAGCGTGGCGTCGGTGTGGTCGTGGAACTGCTCGATCGGCGTGCCGATGCGCTTGGCGATAGCGTCGTGGTCGATGGTGTCGCTGGCCTGATCCCCGGACGGCCCATCGGTCTGATCGCCGAGGCACCCGGCGAACACGACGGAGACGAGAGCCAGGGCCAACAGCCCCTTGGTCAGCCGCATGGTGGACCACCAACCGCGTCCCGCTCTTCAAGCCTTGTGTCGCACTGGCACACCGATCCAGGGGAGCCCCCGACCGTTCGAACGGTGAGACCCAACCTTCTTGGGCCTGGCTCGATGGTGGTCACAACGAGGTTCAACCATGGACAAGCTAGGCTTCGACAACGTCGATCCCGAGCAGAACCAGCGCTACTTCGAGAGCCAGTTCGCCGCGGAGATCGATGCCGCGACCGTCATCCCGCTGCTCGGTGAGGACGAGACCGGCTTCACCCTGATCGACGTCCGAGACCCCGACAGCTACGAGAGCGGGCACGTCGAGGGCGCGATCAACCTGCCCTTCGAGCAGCTGGGCAAGAACCTGTCCGACCTCGACGAGGGTGGCAACTACCTGGTGTACTGCTACGATGCGCCGTGCATGCTGTCCGCCCGGGCTGCCCGGATGATGTCCTCGAAGGGCTTCAAGGTCAAGGACGTCGTCGGCGGCTTCGAGGACTTCGAGAAGAAGGGTGCCCCGATCGAGACCGGCTCGGGACCCCAGACGGTCGCCGTCACCGCAGGTAGCAACTGAACGCTCTCGGGGCAGGCCTGGCCCCCTTCTCTCCTTCTCTCCTTCTCTTCCCATCGAACCCCTTAGGAGCTGGACCCGCCTACGGCCGTGTGTGTCCCAGCGCATCGTGAGCCTCCTGCCCTCGGCCACCGAGACGCTCTTCGCCATGGGCTTGGGCGACAGGGTCGTCGCCCGGAGCCACGCCTGCGACCAGCCACCCGAGGTGCTCGAGCTGCCGGCGGCCATGCGCACCAGGATCGACACCGGCGGCTCCAGCCGGGAGATCGACGGCCAGGTCCAAGCCATGGTCCAGGACGAGGACCCGATGTACGTCGTCGACGAGGGCGTCCTCCACCACGTCCAGCCCGACCTCATCGTCGCGCAGGACACCTGCCAGGTCTGCGCTGCCGGCCCGGC
>CAYXGD010000195.1:0-4287 GCA_964464425.1 uncultured Thermoplasmatales archaeon | reverse complement strand
GACTATGGGCGAGACCGGATTCCGGCCGAGCACAGCTCGGCCTCCCTCGGCAGCCAAGGCTGCCTCGGTTGAACTCCGTTCAAATCCGGTCATGCGCAGCTGCGGTACAACCGGGGACTATGGGCGAGACCGGATTTGAACCGGCGACCTCCCGGTTATCAGCCGGGTGCTCCAGCCAAGCTAAGCTACTCGCCCGAAGGGGATGCGGCCCATCGAGCTTCTCCTATAAGAGCATAGCCGGTGTGCTGCTCTGCCAAGCGCGCCGTGTGCCGCCCCACGCCGTCTCTGGCTCACGCCTTGACTCGCCCACCGGTTGAAGCGTAAAGGATAACCAGAACCCCCCTCTTTCCGGAGCCGAGCGGGTGACCCCCGCCGAGGTGGCCGACCTGACCCAGGGGACCGACGACGTCACGCCGATCGTTCTCGCCGCAGGGCCAGGGTCCCGGCTGTGGCCCCTGACCAACACCCGACCCAAGCCGATGGTTGAGGTCGCCGGTCAGCCGATCCTGGAGTGGTGCCTGGAGGCCCTGAGTGACGCGGGCTTCGAGCATGCGACCCTCGTGGTCGGCCACAAGGCCAGCACCATCCAGACCCACTTCGGCGACGGAAGCGCGGTCGATCTGGACCTGACCTACGTGCACCAGGACCAACAGATCGGGACGGCACACGCCGTCTCGGCAGCCTTGGAAGCCCATGGCATGCCGGCCAGCGCCCTCATCCTCGGCGGCGACAACCTGATCGAGCCGGCGCTCATCCAGGATCTCCTGGAGACGGGGCCTGATGCTCTGGCCGTGACCAAGAGCCGGGAGCCCTCGAAGTACGGCGTGGTCGATAGCCAGGGCGACCGGGTCACGCACATCACCGAGAAGCCGCTGCTCGAGGGGGAGGCCGTCGTGTCAACGGGGGTGTGCCTGCTTGGCCGCGAGACCCTCGACCTTCTCTCCCGCAGGGTCAAGGAGGGCGTCACAGGCCTGCCCTCGTTCCTGAACGAGCTCATCGATGACGGCCACCGCTTGACTGCCTGCCGCTCGAGCAAGGCCTGGTTGGATGCCGTGCACCCCTGGGACCTGGTCTCCCTCACCGAGCTCCTCCTCGCACGGGATGGAGCGGCGCTGGCCGACCCAACCGACCTGGCCGACAGCGCCCAGATCCGTGGGGCTGTGCACGTCGGCGGCGGCTCGACGCTGCGGCCGGGCGCCCTGGTCGACGGACCGGCGAGCCTCGGCGCCAACGTCCGGGTCGGGTTGAAGAGCGCCATCGCCCGATCCTTGATCTCTGACGGTGCAAGCATCGGCACCGGCGCCATCGTCGAGAGCTCGGTGCTCGCCGAGGGGGTCAGCGTCGGCAGCGGCGCCGTCCTGGGTGCCGGCGACGCCGAGATCCAAGCCGGGGACCGCGTCCACCCCGTGCGGAACATCGGTGCGATCGTCGGGGAGGGCTCCGTGATCGGGCCAGGCGCCGTCCTTCACCCTGGGACGATCCTCGGGGCGGGCGTGCGGGTGGCACCCGGCGCGGTCGTCCGCGGTCGGGTGCCCGATGGAGGCTGGGTCCAATGACCGAGGGAGGTCGCCGCTGATGTGCGGCATCCTCGGATGCGTTGGCGTCGCCGACGCCAAGGAGATCCTCCACGACGGGCTCCATCGGCTCGAGTACCGTGGCTACGATTCGGCCGGCATGGTCCTAGGCCGGGAGGGGGAGCTCCACCGTTCGCGCATCGCGGGGCGTGTGGCCGGGTTGAACGTCGCTGACCTCCCCGTCGCGAGCTACGGGCTGGCCCACACCCGGTGGGCGACGCACGGGCCGCCGACGGAAGCCAACGCCCACCCCCACCTCTGTTGCAGCGGTGAGATCGCGGTCGCCCACAACGGGATCATCGAGAACCACCACCGTCTCCGTGAGGCCCTCGAGGCGGCAGGTCACACCTTCACCTCGGACACCGACTCCGAGGTGCTCGTCCACCTCCTCGAAGACGCCTACGACGGGTCCCTCGAGGCGGCGCTGGAGATCGCTGTCGAGCGCCTGGAGGGATCCTTCGCCGTCCTCGCCGCGCACGCGAAGGAACCGGATGCGCTGGTGGCTGCACGCCACCGCTCCCCCTTGGTCGTGGGGCTCGGCGAGGCCCAGACCTTCGTGGCGTCCGACGTCGTCGCGTTCCGGGCCTACACCGATCAGGTCGTCTACCTGGAGGATGGCGACCTGGCACGGATCACCCCCACCGGTGCGGAGATCGCGACCGCCGACGGTGGCACCCGGACCCCACAGACGGTGGACTGGGGCATCGAGGAGGCCACGCGGGCCGGGTTCCCGCACTTCATGCTCAAGGAGATCCACGAGCAGCCCCAGGCGATGAACGAGGCCTTCCTGGAACGGACGACGTTGGGTGATCTGCGGTTCGATGGGGACGACTTCACGCCGTTCCAGCTGGCGACGAAGGAGGAGCTCATCTTCATCGCTTGCGGCTCCTCGTTCAACGCGGCACAGGCAGCTAGCCACGCCTTCGAACGATGCGCCGGCGTCGCCACCCGGGTCGAACTCGCGTCGGAGTTCCAGCCGGTCGAACCGCTGTCCGGCCGGGCCGCGGTCGTCGCCGTCACCCAGAGCGGCGAGACGGCCGACACCCTCCGGGCCCTCCGCGACGCTAGGGAGGCCGGGTTCCCGACCCTGGCCGTCACCAACGTCCTCGGTTCGACGGCCACCCGCGAAGCGCATGGCTGGTTGCCGATCCGAGCCGGGCCCGAGATCTCCGTGGCCGCTACCAAGTCCTACACCTCACAGCTCCTCGTCCTCCACAGCCTGGCCCTCCACCTGGGCCACCTCCGACGCGCAAGGCCAGCATCCCAGCTCGAGGATGAGCTCGAGGCCCTGCGCGACCTGCCCAGCCTGGCGCACCGCTTGCTGGACGATCTCGGGCCGTTCGAGACCGTGGGCCGAGGCCTCGCAGGCCACGATCATGCGTTCGTGCTTGGCCGGGGACCTGGTCAGGCGGTGGCCGCCGAGGTCGCGCTGAAGATCAAGGAGATCAGCTACATCCACGCCGAAGGCCTGGCCGCCGGCGAGCTCAAGCATGGACCTCTGGCGCTCATCGAGGACGGCACGCCGGTCCTGGCCATCGCGCCGGGCGGGGACCGGTTCGACTCGATGGTCTCCAGCATGCAGGAGGTCGCAGCTCGGGGCGCCCGCGTGCTGGGCATCACCGACGATCCCGCCGCGCTCCAGGAGGCAGGCTTCGACCCCTTGGCGGTACCCGGGGATGACCCGGTCACGTTCCCCTACCTCGCGTCGATCGCCGGTCAGGTGATCGCCTACCATGCGGCCATCGCGCGTGGCTGCGATGTCGACCGGCCCCGCAACCTCGCCAAGAGCGTCACCGTCGAGTGAGGTTCCCACGGGCCCGGCAGGCGCCGCGGTACTCCGTCCCACGCACGCAACCAACAACTTGCGTACCTTTGACGGTCCCAGGTGCCATCGCGGGCACGGCGGGGGTCCAGCGGGCACTCTTCGGGAATCACCCCGTCGGTTCGTCATTCCCGCTGGTCAAGCGAACGGGACCGTCTCCTCCAACGAGGTCAACCGACGCGTTCCTCGCCCGAGACGCAGGCCGGGCCGGGGCGGTTCTCCGCCCCGGACGGTCGGCGCTCTCGTACCACTCCTAGCCTCCGCAGGCTTAACGCTGCGGTGGAGACCGATCATGACGCGAGACGTCCCGGTGGAGAACGACAGTGCGAACCTACCGGTCGACCTCTAGAGCTGACCGACCAAGCTCGGCCGCTGCGAGACATCCTTCTGATGTGGAGCGAGTACGAGCCCGCAGGGCTCGTACGAACCTGCCCTCCGCACTCCATAGACGCTTCGCTGCGATGGGGACGTCGGAGAGGAGTGCGCTGCGTCCCGCGCGGTGGAAGGTGCGCTTGCTCCTCCCTTCGGGGGTCGCTCGCGCGCCTTCCAGATCCGTACGTCTCCCGATGCCAGATCGTGCGGTGTTCCGGGCGTCGGGAGACGTACTTTCCTGCCCTCCGCACTCCATAGACGCTTCGCTGCGATGGGGACGTCGGAGAGGAGTGCGCTGCGTCCCGCGCGGTGGAAGGTGCGCTTGCTCCTCCCTTCGGGGGTCGCTCGCGCGCCTTCCAGATCCGTACGTCTCCCGATGCCAGATCGTGCGGTGTTCCGGGCGTCGGGAGACGTACTTTCCTGCCCTCCGCACTCCATAGACGCTTCGCTGCGATGGGGACGTCGGAGAGGAGTGCGGAGGGCAGGATTTGAACCTGCGAACCTCTACAGGACAGCGCC
>CAYXGD010000194.1:0-4333 GCA_964464425.1 uncultured Thermoplasmatales archaeon | reverse complement strand
AGCCCTGCGGGAAGCGAGCATCCAGCGAGCCGCCGAGATCGAGCACCTGGAGGCCTCCGCCGAGTTCCGGACACGGTTCCTGAACCGGGCAGCCCACGAGCTGGCCACGCCCTTGACCCCGGCTCGGTTCCACCTCGAGACCCTGGCGGCCAGCATGAACGGCGTCGGGACCCAGGACCAACGGGACGCCCTGGAGGGCCTCCGCCGGGTCCTCGGTCGCTTGTCCCGGACAACCGAGCTCCTGGTCCTGGCCACCCGCGTGGAGAGCGGCGAGATCAGCCTGTCCGACGAGACCGTCGACCTCACCCAGTTGGCCGACGCCAGGGCCCGGACGGCCAAGGCCACCTACCAGGACACCGGCCGGATCCTGGCGGTCACCCTGGAGGAGGATCTGGCGGTACGCGGAGATGAGGATCGGTTGGAGAACGCCCTGGATTGCCTGCTCGAGGAAGCCCGTCAGTTGCTCTCGGACGGGAGCGGGGCCCACCTGGACCTCCGCGGGGAGGCCGCTGTGGTCCTCCTCACCCTCGATGTCGACGAGGCTGACCCAGAGACGGTGGCCGCTGACGACGAGGCACACCCCGGGATCGACGTCGATCTCCGCGTGGTCGTCGCGCGCGGCCTCATCGAGGCCCACGGGGGGACCCTGGAGATCGAGCCCCGTCCAGGGGCCAACGGTCAACGGTTCGTCGTGGCGCTGCCCCGGTGGCGTGGGCCTCCACCCACCCCGGAGGGTGCCGAGGAGGCGCCCGAGGAGCGCGCCTGAGCCTGGGACGGTCCTCCAGGATCAGGTGCCGGTCGGGTCGGGAGCCTGGTCGTCCGGCTCGTCGTCCGGGTCCTCGTCCTGCTCGCCGGTCGCCGTGCTCCGGACCGCCAACCGGCAGTGGATCCGGCCGCGGACCAGGTCGTAGTCCCGGATCGTCACCTGCTCGCGGTCCCCCAAGCGGAGGCGGACTCTGACGAGTTCGCCGGTCTCGGGGTCCTCCATCTCGCGCCAGCCGCTGCCCTTGAGATCGTCCAGGGTCGTGCTAGGGTCGTCCAGGCTACCCTTGAACAGCATGCTGCCGGCCTGATCGACGTCCCAGGGCCCGCCAGGGATGTCGCTGGTACCCAGCCGGCCCTCGACGCCCCGGGGCAGGCTGAGGAAGACGCTGCCCTTGGTGATCCCGTTGACCATGGCGCTGTGCTTGCCAGCCCACCGGTCGGTGCGGGCCTCGAAGGCCATGGCCACGGCGATCAGGTCGCGTTCGGTCTGCTCGGCCTCGACGGCTTGGTCGGTGTTCTTGGCCGAGAGGCGGGCGAGCTGTTGGGCGTCGTGGGGCATCTCCTCTTCGGTCTCCGGCCCGCCGCGGATCAGCCACTTGAGCTGGCGGTGGGTGCAAAGGTCGGGGTAGCGGCGGATCGGGCTGGTGAAGTGCAGGTAGCAGGTGCTTCCCAGGCCGAAGTGGCCGACGTTCTCGGGCGTGTAGTAGGCCCGGCCCATGCAGGACAGCAGCTTGAACTGGATCAGGTCAGCCAGCTGGTCGTCGTCGATCCCATCGATCTCGTCGAGGATCTCGACGAACGGTTCGAGCCAGGCCTCCTGCTCCTCTGGGGAGAGGTGCGCCAGGCCCTTCATCTTGGGCGCGCCGCTGGCCTCGGGCGTCTCCTCCTCGGCCTCGTCGGGCTCGTCAGGCTCGTCCTCCTTGTCGCTGACGAACCCGCCGCTGACCAGCTCGACCTTGCCGCCCTTGAGGGCGTCGAGGAAGTCGTCCTCCTCGGCCTCGTCACCGGGGGCCTCCTCGTCCTCCTCGGGGTCGGGCAGCTCGATCTCGAAGGGCTGTTCCATGGTGGCCATCCGCTTGTTGAACTGGTCGACACCGTACCGGTCGGGCAAGGGGTGGCACCGGTAGGGCGTCGGCACCTCGTGCTCGGTCAGATGCTCGGCGACGGCCTCGTTGGCCGCGACCATGAACCGCTCGATCATCCGGGTCGACTGGCTGCCCTGCTTGAGGTGGGGATCGACCTTCTCGGAGTCGATGCGGACCTTGAGCTCGTCGGTCTCCAGGGTCAAGCCGCGGCGTTGTTGGTCCAGGCGTTCTGCCAGCGCCTGGAGGCTGGCGAAGGGCTCGGTGCCGTCCTCGATGGATTGGTTGACCTCGTCGTAGGAGAGGTTCTCGTCGACGCGGATGACCGACTCGTGGAAGGCCGTCTCGGTGACCGACCCATCGGGTGCTACGCGCATGACCGCGGTCATGGCCAGGCGGTCCTCGTCGTCCCGCAGCGAGCACAGGTCGTCGGCCAGGCGCGGGGGCAGCATCGGCAGCACCCGGGTGGGGATGTAGACGCTGGTGCCGCGCTGGCGGGCCTCGTGGTCGATGGTGCTGCCCGGCTCGACGTAGTGGCTCACATCCGCGATGTGGACGTAGAGCAAGGTATCGTCGCCGTCGTCCACGATGCTGATCGCATCGTCGAAGTCCTTGGCGTCCGGCGGGTCGATGGTGTAGGTCTCCAGGTGGCGCAGGTCCTCGCGCCGGGCCGCCTCATCCTCGGGGACGCCGCGCTCGAAGCGTTCGGCTTGCCGGATGCAGTCATCGGGGACCTCCCAATCGAAGAAGTCGGAGAGGTTGATGTAGCGGCGGGCGACCAGCTCGTTGGCCTCCCGGACGTCCATCAGGCCCGCGTCGACCAGGAAGCGCACGAAGGCGCCGCTGATGCTGGCCCTGGTGTCGCCCAGCCAATCGAAGGCGAGGAAGCGGCAGTGGGTGAACAGGCGGAAGCCGTCGAGCGTGTGGCACCGGGCGCCGGCCAAGCCGATCACGCCCCGATCCGTGTCGTGGAGCACGAAGTCGGCCATGAACTCGGCGATCAGCTCGAGGCGGCGCTCGTCGTCCTCGGCGAGGTCGGCCTCCTCGACGGGCACGGTGATGATCCGGTTGACCTCGTCCTCCAGGTCCTCGTCCCAGACCTGCTCGGTCTGGATGAGCTTGTTCCGGAGCTTGTGCATGCCCTCGATCTCGCGCCGAATGGCTTTGATCTCCTCGACGGTGTAGGGCCGCCAGACCTCGCCGCGGCCCTCGGCCCGCTCGAAGTAGCCGACGCCGTGGGTCTGGCACGACTGGAGGGCTTGGTGGACCTCGGCCTTCTCCTCCTGGGTGGCCGTGGGTCCGTAGACCAGGTCGATGGCCTCCTCGGGCGTGAACGTGTCGACGTCGTTGACGATCAGCTCCCAGAGCCGCCGGTCGTCGAGCTCGTCGGGGATCTCGCGCTCCTCGCGGGCCTTGGCGTGCTCGCGGACCTGGGCGCGCATCTGCCGCAGGCGGGCTTTGAGCTCGCCGTCCTCGAGGCTGGTGGGGTCGTCGACCCGGCTGCGCAGGACGGTGCGCTTGATCCGGTCGGTGTCGACCTCCTTGGTGCCCTTGGTCGTGTGGACGACGGCCAGGTAGTTCTTGGAGCGCTTGATGCGCTCGAGGTAGATGGCGAGCAGGTCGTCGCCGGACAGGCCCAGGGTCCCGTCCTTCAGCTCGACGATGTCTCCCGGCTTCACGTGCGGTCCGAGGACCGGCCGCGATAAGAGGGTTTGGGGCTCACGGCGCCCCGGGCCCGGTCCAGGTCACCGCGGCCCCGTTGATGTACCCGAGGCCTTCGGGCGGGGATTGGGCGGTCAGCTGCCAGCTCCCCTGGGTGGGCTCGAAGATGTCGTAGGTCCAGCGTTCCTCGTCGGCGAACTGGTAGGTGGCCGGCGCTGGCCCGGTCAGGGGTGGGAGGACCTGGGCTTGGCCGCCGCCCCAGCCGCCGGCGGACACGACGATGCCGGTGGCGTCACCAGGGGCCTCGAAGGCGACGGGCGTGCTGTCGGTCATGGCCTGGGCGTGGAGCTCGAACCAGGTCCACGTCTCCGAGGTGGTCACCTCGGTGAGGTTGAGCTGCAGGTAGGTCGTGTTCCCTTGGGCGCTCCGGTAGCTGGTGAGGTAGCCGACCTGCGGGTCGTAGGTCCAGATGCGTTCGACGTCCTCGGTGGCCGAGCTCATGATCAGCCCGACGCGTGGTCCGTCAGGGTGGGGGATCTGGCCGATCCGCGTGGTGACGGTGGCACCTCGATCCTCCCAGGTCTTGCCGTTGTCCAGCGGGAAGTCGAACAGGACCGGTGCGTCCTCGCCGGTCGGGTTCAGCTCGGTGTCCACCGGGCCCTGCCAGGGTCGGTCCCAGAGGATCTCCTCCATCAGGTCGGCCGGCGCCTTGCCCGCCAAGAGGTAGCCCTCGGCGGTCGCCTCGGCGACGACGATGGTGACGGTCGTGCCGGTGTCGTAGACGCCGGTGGCCTCGTAGGTCCAGGCGCGGCCGACGGGTAGGG
>CAYXGD010000193.1:0-4352 GCA_964464425.1 uncultured Thermoplasmatales archaeon | reverse complement strand
TCCTCAAGATGCGAGGCTCGGGCCACGACCGGTCGATCCGGCGCCTGGAGATCTCCGACGACGGCTACGAGATCCGGGGGCGGTACGGTGACAGGGTCGGGCTTCTGCAGGGGGGCCCTCAGCTCACCTACGTCGGCGATGGCCGGGGTGCCGGCGATGGTGACGGGGCCAGGGGCCAAGAGGGCATCCCCAGCCGGAGATGACCCGCGCTGGTCCCGGTTCGGGGGTCCATGGCCTCGACGTCGAACGAGCCGCGGGTCGCTGGCTGGGCGGCCGGCCCATCACGGGCGCCCGAGCCGTGGGTGAGCCACGGTCGGCTGGTAGCCCGTCGCCCCGGTGGGCGGGCAGCCATCTATGACGTTCTGACGGTCCTACCGGCGGCGTTCTGACGTGTATATATGTATACCCCTTGCCAGAGAGGCGGCCCACGGTAGGTGGCCATGTCGTCGGATGATCCAGTAGCGGCTGCGTGGGGCGACTCGTCAGCCACAGAGGGGTCGTATCCGGATCGGGGGACCTCCAGGGCCGAGCCGGGGCCTCCCGCGCCCCATCTCTCCGGCACCTCCCGGGCTCCCGCTGCAGGGGTCGAGCCCGAGGACCTGTGGGCCATCCTCGAGGCCCACCCCGACGGGGTCCTTCTCCTCGACGAGCAGGGGACGGTCCTGTTCGCCAACCCCGAAGCTCAGCGGTTGCTCGGCCACGACGCGCCGGACCTGATCGGCCAGGTCCTCGGCCGTCCCGTCGCCAAGGGAGGGCGCACCCTCCTGGGTCTCCACCACGGCACCGAGGGCGGGCCACGGGTCGAGGCCAGCATCGCCCAGGTGCCCTGGGATGGCGACGAGACGTTCATCTGCTCGCTTCGAGATGTCACCGCCAGGCTCGAGGCCCAAGAGCGCCTCGAGGAGGCCACCCACCGGCTCGAGACCCTTGCCGCAGCGACCGCAGAGGGCGTCTTGCTCGTGGACGGACGTACGATCCTCGATGCTAACGAGCAGGGAGCAACGATGTTCGGCTACGACCGGGGAACGATCCTGGATGCCGATCCGCTGGACTTGATCGCTGAGGGGGATCTCGAGAGGATCGCCCGCCGGTTCGCGGGCAACCGCGGGTCGCCGGTGGAGCTCCGAGGCTGCCGAGCCGACGGGTCCAGCTTCTGGATGGAGGTGAGGGTGTCGGCCGTGCACCACGACGGCAGGGAGGTCCTCCAGGCTGTGGTCCGGGACATCGAACGGCACAAGCGCCTGGAAGCCATCCTGAGGCGGTTCGCCCACACGGCCAGCCACGACCTCAAGGAACCCCTCCGGACCATCACCAGCTTCGCGGGGCTCCTGCGCCGGAACCACGGTGAGGAGCTTAGCCCCGCTGCCCGCGACCTGATCGAGGAGATCGAAGCCAGCGGCGGGCGGCTTAGCACGATGATCCAGGACTTGCTCCAGGACGCAGAGGCAGGGGGCCATGCCCTCGAGCTGGTCCCGGTCGACTCCGAGGAGGTGCTCCAACAGGCGGTGAGAGCCCTGCGATCCCGGCTTGCAGACGGACGCGCCCGGGTCGTCACGCACGAGCTCCCGCCGATCATGGCCGCACGGACCCAGGTCTACCAGCTGTTCCTCAACCTCATCGGGAACGCGCTCAAGCATGGCGGTGACGAGGTCGAGATCCAGGTCAGCGGGCACCAGCAGGACGACGGCATGGTCCGGTTCACCGTGGCCGATGACGGCCCGGGGGTCGACCCCGAGGACCGCGAGCGGATCTTCGAGGCGTTCCGCCGGGGTGGCCGGGCCGACCCGGACGGCAGCGGCATCGGTCTGGCGACCTGCCGGGCCGTCGTCCACCGTCACGGTGGGCAGATCGCACTCGACCCCACCGACCAGGGGACCTCGGTCAGCTTCACCCTTCCCAGCCAGCGGGGTTGAACATCTTCATCGGAGCGAGGTCCCCAGCCTATCTGCGATACATTCTTGGCCGCCCTGGCGGTTCCCTCCCCTGGAGCGTCTGGGAGACCAGGCCGAGCGGAGGCGAAAACCGATCATGTCGGATCCCACCTCGCACGACGATCCCATCGTCCTGCGGTTGTACATCAGCGGAGAGACCCCGGGCTCCCAGCGGGCCATCCGGAACATCGAGGACCTCTGTGAGACCCAGTTCGAGGGGCTCTACCAGCTCGAGGTCATCGATGTCCGTGAGGAGCCGGCTCGGGCTGAGCAAGATCAGATCATGGCCACGCCTGCCCTGGTCAAGGAGCTACCTCCCCCCTGCGCAAGCTCATCGGGGACCTCTCCGACCGGGACCAAGTGCTCCTCGGCCTCGAGCTTCCAGATGGCCATGGGACAAGCGGGGGAGGTCAGACGCCATGAACGCACCCGGTGGACGGGGGGACGTCGCGCGCGAGCCCAGCGGGGTGCCCGGGTTCGATCTGTTGCTGGGTGGGGGGCTGCCCGCGGGCCGTCCCCTACTGGTCGCTGGGACCGCTGGGAGCGGTAAATCCGTCCTGGCAGCCCAGTTCATCGCGAAGGGCGTCCGGGTCCACAACGTCCCAGGCGTGTACGTCTCGTTGGAGGAACCCCCCGAGGAGATCTGCGAGAACACCGCCGGGCTGGGGTTCGGTCTCCGGGAGCTCGTGGACGAGGGATCCGTGGCGTTCGTGAACGCCTCGCTGGCGTCGGCTGGGGAGCACCAGGTCGTCGGCACCTACCAGCTCGACCCGCTGTTGCATCGCATCAACCACGCCGTCACCCAGATCGGCGCGCGGCGTGTCGTGATCGACGGTCTCAACCTCCTGTTCGACCGGTTCGAGGACACCGCCGCGGTCCGGGAGGTCCTGTACAAGATCACCGGTTTCCTCAAGGATCGGGGCATCACGGCTATCATCACCGCGCAGCGAAGCAGGGAGGATGGGCAGATCTCGATGTACGGGGTCGAGGAGTTCGTCGCCGACGGCGTCCTGGTCCTTCGCAACGAGCTCGCCCGGGAGACCCGCCGCCGAACCGTCGAGATCCTCAAGCTGAGAGGCGCCCAGCACACAGCTGGGCAGCATCCCTTCACCATCGTCCCCGATGAGGGGATCCAGGTCCTGCCGTTGACGGCCACCCGGTTGGACACCTCGGCGTCGACCGAGCGGATCACCACCGGGACCGAGGATCTGGACGAGATGCTCGACGGCGGCCTCCTCGAGGGATCGATCGCGCTGGTCACGGGACCGACCGGGGCCGGGAAGACCCTCCTGTCCACGGTCTTCGCCACCGGGGTCGGGGATGGTGCCCAGTCGGTCTACTTCACCTTCGAGGAGAGCGCCGACCAACTGGCCCGGAACGCAGAATCCTACGGTGCCGATCTCAACAGGGCTGTCGACGAGGGCCGCCTGGAGATCGTGGCCACCTACCCGGAGAGCCAGAGCCTCGATCAGCACTTCCTGACGATCAAGAACACCGTGGAAGCCAGCCAGCCTGAACGGATCGTCATCGACAGCCTGTCGGCGCTGGACAAGGTGACCTCGGCGCGGGCCTTCCGGGAGTTCCTGATCGGGCTGACCGACCTGGTGAAGCGTCACGGGATCACCGCCGTCTTCACCGCGTCAGCACCGCTGTTCCCTGGGAGCGGCTCGGCGATCACCGAGCAACACATCTCGACCATGACCGACGTCGTGATCGTCCTCAGGATCGTCGAGCGAGGCGGCCGGACCGAGCACGCCCTGGCGGTCATCAAGATGCGGGGCTCCCCCCACGACCGTCGGATCCGGCACTTCACGATCGGTCAAGATGGTGTCCAACTCAAGGGAGCCTACACCGACACGACCGGGATCCTGCGCGGTCTTCCGACGCCTCTGCGGCTCGACGGCAGCTCAGGGACAGAGCCGAGCATCGAGGATCGGGCGGTCGACCCCCGGTGACCGGTCCTCCCGATCCGACCCCGAGCGCGCATCTCAGATGTCGGAGGTGCGTCGAGCGATGAGCCGTGACGCGCCGGCACCTGCGGACCAACAGGTCGTCCTGCGCCTGTACGTGGCAGGGAGCACCGTCCGCTCCAAGCAAGCCATCAACAGCGTCCGGGAGCTTTGCCGGACGCGGCTCGAGGGCCGCTACAAGCTCGAGGTCGTCGACATCCGCGACGAGCCCTGGCGCGCCGAGGAGGCCAACATCATGGCGACGCCAGCGCTGGTCCGGGAGCTCCCCGACCAGCTCCGCAAGGCCATCGGCGACATGGCCGATCACGAGACCGTCGTCATGGCCCTCGAGCTGGACGCTGAGCCTCCCGACCGCCGGTAGCTTCTTCCGGGGCTCTGGCTTTCGCCCGCCGATGACCATCGAGGAGCGCATCCAGGAGCTCGAGGAGCGGCGCAAGCGGGCCCTGGAGGG
>CAYXGD010000192.1:0-4356 GCA_964464425.1 uncultured Thermoplasmatales archaeon | reverse complement strand
AGGCCTTCCAGCACGCCGTGGCCGCCGTCCGCAACCTCGAGCTCGACATCGAGGCGTTGATGGTCGTGGCTGCGCTCGGTGCCGCCGCCCTGGGTCACTGGGCCGAGGGCGCGCTCTTGCTGTTCCTGTTCAGCCTGGGCCACGCCCTGGAGCACATGGCCATGGACAAGGCCCGGGATGCCATCGGAGCTCTGGGCGAGCTGACCCCCCAGAGCGCCCGGGTCCGCCGGGACGGCCAGGAGCGCGAGATCCCTGTCGAGGAGCTCCTCCGGGGCGACATCGTCGTCGTCCGGCCGGGCGAGCGGATCCCGGTCGACGGTGAGGTCATCCAGGGGGCCTCGGCCGTCGACCAGTCGGCGATCACCGGCGAGAGCGTCCCGGTCGATACGAGCCCCGGCGACGAGGTCTTCGCCGGGACCGTCAACGGGGAGGCGACCCTGGAGGTCGAGGTCACCAAGCTGGCCAAGGATACCACGATCAGCCGCGTCCTGGAGATGGTCGAGGAAGCCCAGACCCAGAAGTCCCCGACCCAACGCTTCTCCGAGACGCTCGAGAGCAAGTTCGCGCCGGCGGTCTTCGCCTTGACCCTGGCCGTGATCGCGGTCCCACCCGTGTTGCTGGCCGCTGGCCCGTGGTCCGGGAACCTCTCCATCGTGTCCACGCTGTCCTTGCCGTGGCAGGAGAGCCTCCTTCGCGGCCTGACCCTCCTGGTCGCCGCCAGCCCGTGCGCGCTGGCGATCAGCACGCCGGCGGCCATCCTGTCCGGGATCGCCAAGGGTGCCCGCTCCGGGGTCCTGTTCAAGGGCGGGGTCCACCTGGAGAACCTGGCCACCGTCGAGGCTGTGGCCTTCGACAAGACCGGCACCATCACGTTCGGGCAGCCCGAGGTCGTCGACATCGTCCCCTTCGACGGTCTCGACGAGGACGGCCTGCTCCAGGTGGCCGCCAGCGTCGAAGCCAGGAGCGAGCATCCCCTGGCCCAGGCCGTGGTCCGCGAAGCTGAGGAGCGGGGGCTGAGCCTCGATCAGGCCGGCGATCTGCAGAGCATCACCGGCAAGGGGGTGACCAGCGAGCTCGGTGGCGAGCCTGTGGCCATCGGGAACCTGCGCCTCTTCGAGGACGACGGCCACCGCGTCCCGGACGAGGTCCGGGAGCGCGCGACCAACCTGGAGGCCGAGGGGAAGACCACCATGGTCGTCGGCCGCGGCGAGACCTACCTGGGCGTGATCGCCCTGGCCGACCGTGCCCGGGACGACGCCCGGCAGGTCGTCACCCGGCTCAAGGACCTGGGCGTCCAGCACGTGATCATGCTCACCGGCGACAACGAGCGTGTGGCGCAGGCCATCGCCGAGGAGGTCGGGTTCACCGAGTACCAGGCCGAGCTCCTCCCCGAGGACAAGGTCGAGGCGGTCAAGACGCTGCGAGCCCGGTTCGGCTCCGTGGCCATGGTCGGTGATGGGGTCAACGACGCCCCCGCCATGGCCCAGTCCACCGTCGGCATCGCCATGGGCGCCGGCGGGACCGACGTCGCCCTGGAGACCGCCGACGTGGCCCTGATGGGCGACCGGATCGACCGGTTCCCGTTCGCCTACGACCTCTCCCGCCGGACCCGGCGGATCATCAAGCAGAACCTGGTCATCAGCCTGGGCGTGATCGCCTTCCTGGTCCCGCTGGCCGCCCTAGGCCTGGCCGGGATCGCACCAGCCATCGTCCTCCACGAGGGCAGCACGCTCCTGGTCGTCGGCAACGCCTTGCGCTTGCTGGGAGGTGGCGTTGCCTGAGCCGGGCCGGCGCAGGCTGGGTCCTGGTCGGGCTCGTGATCTTCCTGGTCGCCATGGCCGGACCGATCACCGCCCAGGACCCCGCGCCGGGACCCCAGGAGAGCGGCGACCTGTACCTCCAGACCGACGGCCAGCTGGTCCACGAGACCGACGGCGACGGCTCGGCCACGTGCCTATCCGTGAGCTCGCCCGGTGGCCAAGCCAGCGACGAGGCCACCTTCACCACGAACCTGACCGACCAGGCCTACCGACCCGACGACGAGACCGTCACGCTGCTCCTCGACCTGGGAGGCGACGGCGACCAAGCCCAGGCCGGCAGCGGGTTCACCCTCACCGCCGAGATCGCCTTCGGCAACGGCACCGTCGCCCAAGCCGAGCCCCGGTCCTACCCCGCGGGGTCGACGGCCCAGGAGGCCGTGCTCGAGCTCGAGGTCGAGGACAACACCACCCTGGGGCGCGGCCCGCTGGCCCTCACCGTGAGCCTCGAGGCACAAGGCAGCAGCATCGGGGCCCCTGTCGGCCAGAACGTCGAGGTGCTCTGCGAGCACGAAGCCTCCCGGATCGTCTCCTTCCCCTACCGGACCCAAGGGCAAGCCATCGCCAACCCCGCACCCCCGGCCGGGGACAGCGGCGGCGGGTCCGACGTCGACCTCTGGCTGGTCCTCATCGCCTCTGGGGCCGGTTCGATCGGGTTCGTCGTCTTCGGCCTCCTGGCCGCCACCGGCCGCTCCTTCTCGCAGCGGCGGATCCACCTGATGATGGGCATCTCGGCCGGCCTGCTCCTGGCCATCGCGCTCGTCCGCCTGGTGCCCGCGTCCTTCTCAGCCGAACCGGCAGCCCCCTGGACGGTGGCCCTGGGCTTGCTGGGGCTCTACAGCATCGAGTTCATCGGCGGCGGTGGCCACGCGCACGCCCACGGCCACGAAGGCGAGGAGCTCACCAGCCACCACGACGAGCACGATGAGCTGTTCTCCCACGCGGCCAGCCTGGCCATGGTGACCTTCGCCGTCTTCGCCTTCCACCGGATCGTCGGCGGGCTCACCCTGCCGGCGGCCTTCGCCGTCGGCGATGCCACCGGGTTCGAGGCCGCGGTCGGCGTGCTCATCCACCAGGCGCCCGGTGGCTTGGCTGCTGCCTCACTCTTCCTGGCCGGCGGCTGGGAACGTCCCAAGGTCATCCAGGGGGTCCTGGTTCTGGCCCTGTTCAACCCGATCGGCGCCTTGGTCGGCTACTACCTGACGACGTTCTCCGGCGTCATCGGCCACCTGCTGGCCCTCTCGGCCGCCACGTTCATCTTCGTGGCCCTGGCCGAGGTCCTCCCCGAGGTCCAGGATGGTCAGTACCGGTGGCTCGTGGCCGGCGGTTTCGTGGCCGGCTACCTGACCGAGTACCTCGTCCAGTTCCTCAGTGGGTTCCTGTGAGCGCAGGCCCGTCGATCCACCGCAGGACCCAAGTGACCCACGGTGCATCCCTGGCCGATGCAAGGGAGGTTGCGTGCGCTCCTCCTGGTCGCGACCCTCGTCACGACCGGGTGCCTGGGTGCCCTGGAGGAGGACGAGACCAGCCCCGCCGGTGACCGGTTCGAGGTCGCTTGGGCCGACAAGGCCCTGCCGTTCGGCGACGGTCACGACCACAGCGACCCGGCCCACCACAGCAACCTCTCGACGCCCAACTTCGAGCTCGTCGGCCACGATCCGCTGGTCAGCTCCCACTACGGCAAGCCCGCCGGCGCCTACTTCTGCGGCGACGCTGCCCCCGTCGAGGACGGCCGACGGCTGGCCGCCGTCGAGAGCCGCAGCGAGGTCGGGTTCGCCATCGCCGACGTGACCGACGCCCAGGACCCCCGGTGGCTGGGCGAGCTCGTGATGACCACGACCCGGATCTACGACCTGGCCGTGGCCCCCGATGGTCAGCACGTGGTCCTGGTGACCAGCGAGATGCGCGAAGATGCCGCCCCCGTCCCGGTCCAGGGGGCCAGCGCCGGCGGCGCCCAGGTCGACAGCCCCTCTGGCCTCGCCTGGAGGACCCCATGCGCCGAGGCGCCGGTCCCGGTGGGCGTCAGCGATCGTGTCCGGCAGGCCGAGGATCCGGTCCCTCGCCCCATGAGCATCGTCCTGGTCAGCATCGAGGATCCCGAGAACCCCGAGGTCGTCGACCAGCAACCCCTGGCCGGCAGCGGCCACAGCGTCCTGGCCAAGCGGATCGACGACCGGGATTGGGTCGTGGCCACCACGACCCGCGTGCCGGGCCCCGTCGGGACCCCCGGCATCAACGAGAACGGGATCAGCAGCTACGAGTTCTACGAGATCGTCGACGGCAGCCTCCAGCTCCTGTCGATCTGGAAGCGTCCACCCAGCGAGGACGCCACCGACGGCACCGGTCCCCGCGGTCACGACGCGGACCTCGCCGTCCATCCCAAGACCAACGCTACCCTGGCCTACCTCGTCGGCGGCGATCGGTTCACCATCCTGGACATGAGCGACCCCCGGAACCCCGCCGAGCTCGGCCGTTGGACCATCAGCGGACCCGGGACGCCGGCCGAGGAGGGCACCCTGCACAGCGCGTACGCCCTCCC
>CAYXGD010000191.1:0-4369 GCA_964464425.1 uncultured Thermoplasmatales archaeon | reverse complement strand
GTGCCCGACCGCACCGTCGATCTGCAGACCCACTCGACCTACTCCGATGGCACCTTCACGCCGCGCGAGCTGGTCGAGGCGGCCGCCGACGCCGACCTGGCCGCTGTGGCCCTGACCGACCACGACACCGTCGAGGGCCAGCCCGAGATGCTGGCCGCCGGCGACGAGATGGGTGTCGAGATCCTGCCCGCCGTGGAGATCAGCGTCCAGACGCCCAGCCAAGGCGTCGACATGCTCGGCTACCTCATCGACCCCGAGGATGACACGCTCCTCGACCTGCTCGACCGACTCCAGACCTACCGGCAGGAACGCCTGCCCAAGATGCTCGACCGGCTCGACGACATCGGGGCCCCGGTCAGCCAGGACGCCGTCGAGGCCCAAGCCACCGGAGATGTCGTCGGTCGGCCTCACGTGGCCCAAGCCCTGGTCGAAGCCGGGCACGTGGAGACCACCGATGAGGCCTTCGAGCGGTACATCGGCGACGGCCAGCCCGGCTACGTGGCCAAGGAGCGCGCCAGTCCCGAGGAAGCCATCGGTGCCATCCACGCCGCCGGCGGCCTGGCCGTCCTGGCCCACCCCTGCTTCGTGCACCCCGCCCACCTGCCCTCGATCCTCCGGCAACTCGTCGACCGAGGTCTGGATGGGCTCGAGGTCTGGTACAGCGAGCACGACGCCATGCACGTCCAGCACTTCGGCCAGCTGGCCGACCGGATCGGCCTGGTCAAGACCGGCGGCTCGGACTTCCACGGTGCGAACAAGCCCGGGATCGCGATCGGTCGCGGGTACGGGGATCTCGAGGTGCCGTACAGCGCGGTGGAGGCGCTCCGGCAGCGCAAGGAGGACCGGCAGGCGGTCCGGGGCATGTAACGCTAGCGAGTTCGTGGCTCTCCCTGGTGAGGGCCGAGCCGGACATCGGCCCCTGCCCTCGGGGCTTATCAGGCGGCCGCGGTTGACTAGCACCGATGAGCGCCGACCCTGTGGATACCATGGTCGGCGTCCTGGCTGAGAACATCCACGAGGGGTTCTGGGTCGCCGACGCGGAGACCCGTGAGACGCTCTATCTCAACCAAGCAGCCGAGGCGCTGCTGGGGGTCACCCGTGAGCTGCTGTCCGAGGACCCCCAGTCGTGGGCCCGGTGGATCCATCCCGCGGACAGGGAGGTGTTCGCCCAGGTGATGGATGAGCGCCACCAGGATCACAGCTTCCGCTTCCGTGTCCAGCATCCGGATCTCGGGCCACGGTGGTACGAGGCCGAGGCCACGTTCGTGGAGGACGATGGCGGGCGCGTTCTGCTGGTCGGGACGACGCGGGACGTCACCGACCGGGTCAGAGCCCAGGCCGAGCTCGAGGAGATCCGTCGGCGCTTCGAGACGTTGGTCGATCATATCGACGAGAACTACTGGATCGTCGATATCCCGAGCCTCGAGATGGTGTACAACAGCCCAGGCTTCGAGGCGGTCTTCGGGCTCCCGTACGAGGCGCTGGAGAGCCCTGAGGCCTGGTTCAACCTCGTCCACGAGGACGATCGCGAGGAGGTCCAGGCTCGCATGGGGGCCGCCTTCCAGCGGTTCGAGGTGGACGATGTCCGGTACCGCGTCGTCCATCCCGACGGCACGGTCCGTTGGGTGGAGACGATCCTTCGACCGGTCCGCGACGCTGCGGGCGAGGTGATCCAGGTCGCCGGGGTGACCCGAGACATCACCGACCAGACCCGGATGCAAGAGGCCCGTGAGGCTGCCGTCCGCCACCAGGCCGAGGCCGAGCGGCTGCGCCAGGTCGATGCGTTCAAGAACAGGTTCCTGAACACCGCCGCCCACGAGCTCTCCACGCCGCTCACGCCGGTCCGGTTCCAGCTCCAGGGGCTCGCCTCGGGCCTGTTCGGGGAGCTCAGCGAGGAGCAGGCGGCCGCCGTGGAGATGCTCGACCGCAACTTCTCCAGGTTCGGGCGCCTGGTCTCGGACCTTCTGGACAGCACCAGGCTCGAGACCGGCCGGCTCAGGATGCAGCTCGAGGAGACCGACCTGTCCGCCCTGGTCGCCGTGATCGCTGACGAGGTCGCCGCCCGGGCTGAGAAGCAGGGTCTCCGGTTGCTCCAGGAGATCGAGCCCGGTTGCCGCGCCAGCGTCGACGCCCAGCGGGTGGTCCAGGTGCTCACCAACCTCCTGGACAACGCCATCAAGTTCACGCCGGAGGCCGGGACGATCACCGTGCGGACCCACGAGGTCGACGGCACGATCGAGATCCAGGTGGAGGACACCGGGACCGGCCTCGAGCCACGCCAGCTCGAACGGGTCTTCCAGCCGTTCGAGCAGGTCCACGGCGGGGTCGTCGACGGGGAGCGCGGCACAGGGCTGGGCCTGTACATCTGCAAGGGCATCGTCGAGCAGCAAGGGGGCCAGATCACGGTCGATAGCCCTGGGCGGGATCGAGGGTGCACCGTGACCGTCCGGTTGCCAGCCCTCGACGCGGAGCCCGAGGATGCGGCACCCGAGGGGCCCGGACGGTCGTCGGCAGAGGTGTAGGGCGCCGGTGCGGTCCTAGGTGTGCTCGGCCATCCACTCGGCGGTCACCTTGACCGCCTCGTCGCTGGTGTAGGCCGGTTCCCAACCGAGCCCCTTGAGCGTCTCGATGCCAAGCCGCATCTTCTTGATGTCGCCCTTCCAGCCCCGGCCGCCTTCGACGCCGCCGGTGTACTCGTAGTCGACGTCCTCGAGGCCCATGGCCTGGCAGACCAGGTCGGCGATCTCGGTGACGCTCGTCCAGGACTCGGTGCCGACGTTGATCATCTCGACCCGGTCCCGGTCGTCGTGCTCGTACATGGTCAGCATGCCGTCGAGCATGTCGTCGACGTGGCAGTAGGACTTCTGCTGCTTGCCGTCGCCCAGGATCTCCAGGGTCGTCGGGTCGTCGCGGAGCTTGTGCACGAAATCGTAGACGACGCCGTGGGTCAGGCGGGGTCCCAGGATGTTGGCGAACCGGTAGCAGATCGCGTCGAAGTCGAACGTGTACGCGTGACCGCTGACCAGCGCATCGCAGGCGAGCTTGCTGGCGCCGTACGTCGAGATCGGTTTCATGGGCCCGAAATCCTCGGGGGTCGGGAAGATATCGGTCTCACCGTAGACGGTCGAGGTGCTGGTGAAGAGGAACGTGTCGCACCCGGCCCGGCGGCAAGCCTCCAGGGCGTTCTGGGTAGCCATGACGTTCTGCTCGAAGTGCCGGGTCGGCTCGTCGGCCCCGATCCGGACGTCGGGGTCGGCCGCGCAGTGGGCCAGGAGCTCGCAGCCCCAGGCGGCTTCCTCCAGGGCGTCCAGGTCCAAGCAATCGTCGATCACGACCTCGACACCGGCCTCCCGGGCATCATCCAGGAAGCTCTTCTCGCCGCTGGTCATGTTATCGAAGACGACGACCTCCCAGCCGTCGTCGAGCAAGCGGTCGACCAGGTGGCTACCGATGAAACCAGCGCCGCCGGTCACGAGTGCCTTCCGTGTCTCTACCACGCGGGGGTCCTCCTGCGGACAAGGCCCTGAACGCTCCAAGCCCTATAACCACGATGGTCCACGGTCCGAACCATGCGACCGTCTCACGTGTCGCGGTCCCGGTCCAGGAGCCGGCGGAGGGTCAGGTACGCCGCAGCAGCCACGCCCAGGGCCACCAGGGTCGCCTGCAGGACGGCATCCAACCCGAAGGCCGTGATCAGGCCCTTGTACGCCTCGGTAGCGTAGGCCAACGAGAAGGCGGCCAACAGGGCGCCGGTCATGATCGCCACCCAGGCCCGCTGGGGCGGCAACCCGATCATCCGGCCCAGGATGATGCCGACCACGGCGCCGCTCCCCTGGAACGGGACGAAGACGAACAACGCCAGCCCCAGGAAGGCCGACCGGTCGAGCAAGGGCGCGGCGTTGAGGCGCTCCTTGCCTCGTAGCATCAGATCCTCGACCGCCTCACCGGCTTTCGGGATCCTGGTCACCAGGTCCCAGTTCCAGGCCAGGAACCAGGCCACGCTCATGTCGATCCCGGCGATGTACGTGGCCACGAGCCATGGAGCGTACCCGGCGCCGACGAGGGCAGGGATGACGGTCTCCTTGCCGGCCGGCGGGACCAGGTAGGTCACGATCCCGCCGACGAAGGTCCCGTAGCTGTCCGGGAAGACCAGGAACATCGAGGCCAGCAGGCCACCGAAGGCCACCAGGGGCAGGGTGACCCGGACGAAGAGGGTCGCCCGGCGGTCGTCCGGGAAGAGCGGGATGGCCTCCCGGATCAGCTCGGGCGCGCCGTCGTCGTCCAAGGCCTCACCGCCGGTTGGAGGGGTCGGCCACGATCATGGCGTGGTCCTTGTGGAAGGGGTCCAGGCGGCGGGCGTCGACGATCC
>CAYXGD010000190.1:0-4373 GCA_964464425.1 uncultured Thermoplasmatales archaeon | reverse complement strand
CCAAGAGCCCCACGGCGATCGCCGCCTGCAAGGCCGCCATGAACGCCGACATGGACGGCCAGACCGGTCTCCAGGTCATGGCTGGCCAGATGACCCGGCTGTTCTACCAGACCGCCGAGGGTCAGGAAGGCCGCGACGCCTTCAACGAGGACCGCGAGCCCGAGTTCGAGAAGTACCCCTGGCTGCGCTAGATGGCCGAGACCGCCCACGCCGACCCGACCACCCGCCTCGGGGCCTTCCTCCATGCCAGCCGGCCCCGGACCCTGCCCGCAGCGGCAGCACCGGTGCTCGTCGGGACGGCCCTGGCGTGGGCGGGCGGCGTCTTCGCCCTGTGGCCGGCGATCACCGCGCTGGCGTGCGCGCTCCTGCTCCAGGTCGGCACCAACTTCGCCAACGACTACTACGACTACGTGAACGGGGCCGACACCGACGAGCGCCTGGGCGAGACCCGGGTCACGGCCGCCGGCATCGTCCAACCCGCCGAGGTCCGTGCTTGGATGCTGGCCACCTTCCTGCTCTCTGCCCTGCTGGGCTTGTACCTCATCTACAGGGGCGGGTGGCCGATCCTGGCGATCGGTGTTGCTAGCATCCTGGCCGGGATCCTCTACACCGGTGGGCCCTGGCCCTACGGCTACCACGGCCTGGGCGACCTCTTCGTGATGGTCTTCTTCGGGATCGTGGCCGTCGCCGGTACCTACTACGTCCAGGCCCTGGCATGGTCGCCCGGCTCCGTCGTGGCCGGCATCGGCGTCGGCGCCATGGCCACGGCCATCCTGGTCGTCAACAACCTGCGCGATATCCGGACCGACGCTGAGGCCGGGAAGACGACCCTAGCCGTGATCGTCGGCCGGACAGGCACCCAGATCGAGTACCTTCTCCTGCTGGCCGTCGGCTTGGCCACCCCCGTCGGCGGCGTGTTGATCCTCGGCTGGAGCCCATGGGCCCTGGCCGCCCTGGCCGCCTTCCTGCTGGCAGGCAAGCCGTTGCACCGGGTCCTGACCTTCCGCGACCCAAGCACGCTGGACCCGGCCCTGGCCCAGACCGCCCGGGTCCTGGGTGCCTACGGGCTGCTGCTCTCGGCGGGGCTGGTCGTGTGACCCTCGTCCGCGGCCACACCGAGCCCTACGAGCTCCCCTTCGTCCAACCCTACCGGACCGCCGCCGTCGAGCACGACACCCGGCAGGGTGTGCTGGTCCAGCTCCGGTCCGACGGCGGCACCACCGGGATCGGCGAAGCCGCACCTCTGGGTGCTCGGACCGAGGATCAGGCGACCTGCCGGTCAGCTCTCACCGCTGCTGTCCACGCCTTGACCGATGCCGGTGTCGCCGCCGACGAGGCCCTCGACGACCTGGACGGTCTCTGCCCCTCGCTCGCGCACGCACCGGCAGCGCGGTTCGGGGTCACCCTGGCCCTCTCCGACCTCCTGGCCAAGCAGGCCGGCCAGCCGCTTGCGGTGTGGCTGGCCAACCACCACACCGGGGCCACCCCGGCCGCCCGCGTGCCGGTGAACGCCACCCTGCCCATCCAGCCGATCGACCAGAGCGTCGCCCGCGCCGAGGCCGCCGCCGAGGCCGGCTACCGGACGCTCAAGATCAAGGTCGGCAAGGACCACGGCGCCGACCTGGAGCGTGTCGAGGCGGTCCGGCAGGCCATCGGCCCCGATCCCGCGATCCGGCTGGACGCCAACCAGGCCTGGGCTCCGGTCCAGGCCGTCGAGGCCATCCTCGACCACCTGGATCGCACCCCGCTCGAGTACGTCGAGCAACCGGTCCACGGTGAGGACCACAGGGCCCTGGCCATGGTCCGCAGCACCGTCCCTTGCAGGATCGCAGCGGACGAGCCGGTCACGAGCCCAGAGGCCGCCGCCGAGCTGATCGAGCTCGAGGCCGCCGACGTGCTCATCCTCAAACCCATGGTCATCGGGGGCCTCGACCGCACGCTGACCATCGCCCGGATGGCCCATGGAGCCGACCTGGACGTCGTCGTCACCAGCACGATCGACGGGGCCATCGCCCGGGCCGGCGCCCTCCACCTGGCCGCCAGCCTGGACCGCCTGCCCCTGGCCTGCGGCTTGGCCACCGCCGACCTCCTCGCCGAGGACGTCGTCGAGCACGACGAGCGCATCGAGGACGGCCACATGCACGTGCCCGACCGGCCCGGCCACGGCCTGCCCCTGCCTGGAAAGGAGCTACCCGGATGAGCCTGGACCCCCTGGCCCTGCAAGCCGACCAGCGACCCGAGGCGCTGGCCCTCGATACCCAGGAAGGCCAGCTCACCTGGTCCGAGCTCGATGCCCAGGCCGACCGGCTGGCCGCCCACCTGCTCGGAGCGGGCCTGTCCCCCGGGGCCACGATCGCCACCCTGGTCCCTGACGGTCCAAGGGCGGTCCTGCTCCTCCACGCCATCGCCCGAGCCGGGTGCACCATCGCGCCGCTGCACCCCGGCTGGACCGAGCGCGAGCACGTCGAACACCTCGCCCTCGTCCGACCCGACCTGGTCGTCTGCGACCAGCAGACCGAGGACCTGGCCGCGCTCGTCGTCCAGGCCCCGCCCTTGATCACGCTGGACGAGACCAGCCGGAGCCGAGCCATGCCCGCGGGGGACCTGCCACCGACCAGCGACCGACCCCCCGGCACCCGGCCGGGCACCACACACAGCCTGATCGCCACCAGCGGGACCAGTGGACGTCCACGGGCTGCCGAGCTACGCCTCGAGGCCCACGTGGCCATCGCCGAGGCCACCGCCGACCGCCTCAAGCTCAGCGCCGAGGATCGCTGGCTCTACACCCTGTCCATGGCTCACGTCGGCGGCATGGCCACCGCCCTGCGCTCGGCGGTCACCGGCGCCGGGCTCGTCCACCGTGGACCGTTCGATCCCACCGGGTTCAACGAGCTGATCGACCAGGATCAGGTCACGCACGCGTCCCTGGTGCCTACCATGCTCCACCAGGCCCTCGAAGCCCGGGCCGACCGGCCGGCCCCGGACACGCTCGGTTGCCTCCTGCTCGGTGGCGCTGCAGCACCCCGGGCCCTGCTCGACCGCGCCCTCGAGCTGGGCTTCCCCGTTGCCGTGACCTACGGCCAGACCGAGACCACCAGCCAGATCGCCACGGCCCCACCCGAGCTCGTGGCCAAGAAGCCAGGCACCGTCGGGCCGCCGATCGACCCGGTCGAGGTCCGGATCGGCGAGCCCGGCCCCGACACCACCGGGGAGATCCTCGTCCGCGGCCCCACGTTGCTGGCTGGCTACCGAGGCCGAGCCCGGGCACCGATCGACGCCGACGGTTGGCTGCACACAGAGGATCTCGGCAGGCTCGACGAGGACGGTCACCTGTGGGTCACCGGTCGCAAGGACGACCGGATCGTCACCGGCGGGGCCACCGTGGACCCCACCGAGGTCGAGGCCGCGCTGCTGGAGCACGTCGATGTCCGCCAGGCCGCCGTGGTCGGCATCGAGGATCCCGAATGGGGTCAGCGCGTGGCCGCCGCCGTCGTCCTCTACGAGGATGCCGAGGTCGACGGCCAAGCGCTAAAGGAGGCCTGCCGGCAGCGGCTTGCCAGCGCCAAGCTGCCAAGGGCTTTCGCCTTCGTCGACGAGCTGCCGACCAACGCCAACGGCAAGGTCGACCGGCACGCCGTCCAGGCGTTCTTCGATCGGTGAGGGAAGGCAGAGGACCGGGCCGTTCAGGCCACCGTGCCGACGTAGATCCACGCCACACCGCCGGTCAAGCGATGGGCTGCCTGCTGGCTGAAGCTCCCGGTGCCCTCCATCAGGTCCAGGAACTCGTCCCCGCAGGGGAACTCCGCTGACGTGCGAGGCAGGTACTCGTAGGCTTCGCGGTTCCCGGTGAGCATCCCTCCGATGGCCGGGATGATGTGCCGGCTGTAGAACCTGTAGGGCCAGCTGATCAGGCCATCCGGTTGGCCGAACTCGAGGATCACGACACGGCCGTCCTGCTTGACGACGCGGGCCATCTCCTCGAGGCACCGCTCGGGATCGTCGACGTTCCGGATGCCGAACGCGATGCTGGCGACATCGAAGCTGGCGTCCTCGAAGGGCAGGGTCAGCGCATCGCTGACCTGGAAGTCGATGGTGAGCCCGGCCTCGCGGGCCTTCTCCGGGGCGAGCTCGACCATCTCCCGGCAGAAGTCGCTGCCGACGACCTGCCCGGTCGGGCAGACTTGCCGGGCGAAGGCCTGGGCGAGGTCCCCCGTGCCGGTAGCGCAGTCGAGCACGTCGTAGCCGGGGCCAGCCCCCGACAAGCCGACGGTCTTCTGCCGCCAGCGCTTGTGGATCCCCAGGGAGAGCACCGTGTTCGTCCGGTCGTAGTCCTCGGCGATGTCGGCGAACATCCGTCGGACCCGCTTGGACAC
>CAYXGD010000189.1:4027-4386 GCA_964464425.1 uncultured Thermoplasmatales archaeon | reverse complement strand
CCCAGGCATCCGACGAAGGCCGTGGTCACGACCACGGCGGCGATGATCAACGTGAACCGGCGGTCCAACAGGCCACCCATGGGCCCTCCAGGCAGCAGGGTGTTCATGGGTTTTGCTGTGGCGGCGCATGGGTGCCACGGAGACCTGGAGGGAGCGGAGGCTCCACAGCCCCGACGCTGCGGTTGGATGCGAAGGGCCCCACCGGCCGCTGGCCCGTGTCCGTGTCTCCGTGCCTCCGTGGTCCTGGTCACCTGTCCGACGCAACGTTGATAGCCTAGGCCAGGGACTCCGCGGCCATGCCCCTTGGTTCCCCGGGTCCCACCCTCGGCGTCGTCGGCGGCGGCCAGCTGGGTCGCATG
>CAYXGD010000189.1:0-4017 GCA_964464425.1 uncultured Thermoplasmatales archaeon | reverse complement strand
GCATGCTCGGCGAGGCAGCAGCCCCCTTGGGTGTGGAGATCGTCGTGGCCGATCCGACGCCGGACTGCCCGGCCAGCCCGGTGGTCCGCGATCAGATCGTCGGCGGGTTCGATGACCCGGAGACCCTGCGACGGTTGGCCGACAGGGCGGACCTGCTGACCTACGAGATCGAGCTGGCCGGCCAGGACGTGCTCGCCGAGCTGCAGGCCGAGCGAGGCATCGAGGTCCATCCGGCCCCGAGCACGCTGGCCATGATCGAGGACAAGCTCGTCCAGAAGGAGCACCTCGAGGACGCTGGCATCCCCGTGCCGGCCTTCCGCCAGGTCGACACGCTGGAGGACCTGGAGGCTGCCCTGGAGGCCCTGGGCCTGCCCGCCATGTTGAAGGCCCGACGCGGTGGGTACGACGGCCGCGGCAACATCGCGATCCACGAGGCCGACCAGGCGGAGGCCGCCCTGGAAGCGATCGCCGGGCCGGCCATGCTGGAAGCCTTCGTGCCCTACGAGCGCGAGCTGGCGGTCATGGGCTGCAAGGGTGCCGACCAGACGGCGCTCTTCCCGGTGACCGAGACGATCCACGAGGAGGAGATCCTGCGCGCCACCGTGGCGCCGGCCCGCGCCGAGGAGGCCGTGCTGGAGAAGGCCCGGTCGGTGGCCGAGCAGGTGCTCGAGGTCATGGAGGGCCGCGGGGTCTACGGGATCGAGATGTTCGAGGTCGACGGCGAGATCCTGCTCAACGAGATCGCGCCGCGACCCCACAACTCGGGCCACTGGACCATCGAGGGCGCGGTGACCAGCCAGTTCGAGCAGCACGTCCGCGCCGTGCTCGGCCTGCCGCTGGGCAGCACGGAGCTGATCGCGCCGACGGTCTCCTTCAACCTGTTGGGCGACGTCGACGAGACCCAGCCGGCCAGGCTCTACGGCGTCGACGAGGTGCTGGCCACCGATCGCGCCGCGCTGCACTGGTACGGCAAGAAGGAGGTCCGGCCCCTGCGCAAGATGGGGCACGTGACCCTGCTCGGCCGGCCCGGCGACTACGCCTCGGCGCTGTTGGAGCAGGCCACCAAGCTGCGCGACCGGTTGACGTTCCGGGGTTGAGCCAGCCGGCCTGCACGCCTTTTATGGTAGCCGCCGCGTACGGGCCTCGATGACCCGCTCCGAGACCCTGCAGGCCCTGATGGACGCGCTGGAGGCCGAGGCCGAGCGTGACCGGTCACCCGAGGAGACCGCCGACATCGGCATCATCATGGGTTCCGACTCCGACCTGGACGTCATGATGGGGAGCCCCGAGGGCCGGCCTGGCGCCTACGATGCGTTGACCACGCTGGGGTTCGAGGAGCTCACCGACCCGGACGACCCGCCCGAGGCCCGGTTCACGTTCGAGACCTACGTCGTCTCGGCCCACCGGACCCCGGAGCTGATGTACACGTACGCCACCACGGCCGCCGACCGGGGCCTGGAGGTCATCATCGCCGGGGCCGGCGGCAAGTCGGCCGACCTGCCGAACATGACCGCTTCGTTGGCCTACCCGCTGCCGGTCATCGGGGTCCCGGTGCAGGAGAAGTCGGTCGACTCGGTCATCGGCATGCCGCTTGGCGCGCCGATCGTGGCCGTCGACGCAGGCAAGTCGTTCAACGCGGCCCTCACCGCCGTCCAGATCCTGGCCCGCAAGCACCCCGAGCTGGTCGACCAGCTGGTGGCCTACCACGACGACCTCCAGGAGCAGGTCGCCCAGGCCTCCAGGGAGCTGCACACCTTGGGCACGCCGGGGTTCAAGAAGAAGCGCCGGTGACGCCTGGCTGGCTCACGTCGCGAAGCTGGCACCCAGGAAGCTGCTCATCACGTAGGCAGAGCCCAAGGCCACGGCGTTGGAGACCCAGACGAGCAGCGAGAAGTCCTGGTAGGCCCGCTGGAGGGTCCCCCCGTCGGCCATCCGGGTCATCACCGCCGACATGGCCGCGTTGATCAGGAGCACGAGGATCGCCATGGTCTCCATGAGCGGGATGTTGACGCCGGTGACGCTGATGATGCTTGGGACGGAGACGGCCGCACCGCCGGCACCGCTCCCGATGTCGGCGAACTGGCTGAACAGGCCGCTGAGCATGTCGATGACGCCCACGCCGATGAACAGGGCGAAGGCGGTGCCGACCGCGATCCCGAACATGGTCCCCCTGAAGCCACCGCTGAGCTCGTAGCGCAGCTTGCGCAGACCGATGATCCGCACCATGTTCGAGCTGATCAGGGCCCCGATCTTCTGGGGTGACCCGCCGGCTTCGATGGCCTCGTCGTACATCTGCGTGAACCGGTCGATCAGCGTCGAGCCTGCCTCGGTGGTGAACAGCTCCCAGGCCATCTCGTCGTCGATACGGACCTGCAGGCGCGTGTAGAGGCCCCGGATGTTGTCGGTCAGGGGCCCGAAGTCATGGTGCCGGAGGTGGCGGAGGACCGCTCGCTCGTCCCCGCCACGGGCCGCTGTGGAGGCGCCCATGGATCGGATGAACGCGGGGTAGTTATCGTCCCGGCGCTTGAGCTGGGTCTCCTGGCGGTTGGCGATGTAGCCCGGGATGGCCAGCGGGGTGGCGGCCAGGGCGGTCACCAGGGCCAGGTGCCAGGTGGTGAACAGGTACAGGGTCAAGCCGATCAGGAACGCGCCGAGCATGGCCAACGGCAGGCTGAACCTGAGCTTGGGCCAGAGGATCTCCTCCATGCCAGCGTTGGCCCACACCTGATCCGGCGGGATCCGGGCCTTGACCAGGAAGATGAAGCCGCCCTCGACCATGATCACCAAGCCCAGGATGCCGCCCATCATCCAGGTGGTCGGGATACCGACCAGGACGGCCATCAGGATCATGAACATGATCAGGAAGATGACCGACATCATCAGGCCGTTGAACAGGGCCTTGATCTCGTCGATCCGGTTCAGGGTCGACCGGTACATGTTCTCGTACTCGGCCATGACCACCTCCTGCTCGTTGACCAGGTACTCCTCCATCTCGGCGCCGGATTCCAGCCCGAAGGCCACGCGCTCCAGGAAGTCCGAGAAGATCTCCGAGGGGGTGCGTTTGGCGGTGAACCGGCAGGCATCCGAGAGGCCCATGTGCCAGTCCTTGACCAGGGAGGCGATCTTCTCGCACTCCTCGGCCAGGGGGCCGTACTCCTTCTCCTTGTTCCCGATGGTCTCGAAGAGCTGGACGGGCGGCTCGCCGCTGGTGGCCAGCACGCCCAGGTGGGAGATGAAGTAGTGCATGTTGTGGTTGATGTGGTGGCCCTTGCTATGGGCCACGCTGAGCGGGTAGAGGATCACCCCGGGGATGACGAAGACCGGGATCGCCCAGGGGATCAGGACCAGGTACCCGGAGAAGGTGCCGGGCAGGAAGAGGGTCATGAAGACCGCGACGAACAGGCTGGTGATCGTCAGCGGGATCACCATGATCAGGAGGTAGCGCTGGAGCGGCATGTCGATGGCCGCGACGGCGCGCTCGTACTCCTTCAGGGTGACCATGGTACGTGCCTCACAGGGTGAACGGGAGGCCCTTGATGCCTTCCCGGTAGAACTTCCAGATGATGTCCTTGACCTCGTAGTAGTCGAGGAGGTCGAGCTCGATCATGCGGTCGATGATCCGGGCGCGCAGGTCGAGCTCCTTGTAGATCTCCCGCTTGTCGGTGTACCCGGCGACGGTGGCGATCCGCTCCTCGAGGATGTAGGAGTTGTTGCGGCCCCGGAACTGGAAGCTGTCGTCCTGGGGGTCCCACTTGAAGACCGCCCGGGTCAGGACACCGCCGGCGTGATCGCTGTAGCCCTCGATCTCCTCGATGCCCAGGACCCGGCGCAGCATCTTGCCCTTGTGGTAGACGGCCATCTGGATCAGGCAGACGTTCAGGTTGTCCATGAACGTCTTCGGGACGTTGATCGGGTCGGCGGTCAGCCGCTGGATCATCTTCTGGACGCTCGAGGCGTGGAAGGTGGCCAGGACCGGGTGGCCGGTCTGCATGGCCTGGAAGGCCACGTTGCCCTCGG
>CAYXGD010000188.1:0-4402 GCA_964464425.1 uncultured Thermoplasmatales archaeon | reverse complement strand
TGGACAACATCGAGGCCATCGTGGACGCCAGCGACGGCATCCTGGTGGCCCGCGGCGACCTCGGCATCGCCCTGCCCCCCGAGGCCGTGCCGGTGGCTCAAAAGCGCCTGCTTCGCCTGTGCAACCGGCGCGGGGTGCTGTCGATCACCGCCACCCAGATGCTGGAGTCCATGGTGAAGACCTCCCGGCCGACCCGTGCCGAGGCCAGCGATGTCTCCAACGCCATCCTGGACGGCAGCCACGTCGTCATGCTCTCGGGCGAGACCGCGATCGGCGTCGACCCGGCCCGGGCCGTGGGGACCATGGCTAGGATCGCAGAGGAGACCGAACGGGCCATCGTCACCGGCCAGATGGAGGACACCTGGCAGCAGGGCGAGCCAGACGGCTCCCGCTCGGATGCCGTGGCTCATGCGGCGGCCAACCTGGCCGGCGAGCTCGGCGTCGAGGCGATCGTGACCTTCACCCACTCGGGCTCCACGGCCCTTCGCGTGGCCAAGTACCGACCGACCGCACCGATCATCGGGACCACGCCGAACCAGGGCACCTGCAACCGCCTGGCGCTGGCCTGGGGCGTCCACCCGTTCCTAGCGCCGGACGCCTCGACCATCGACGAGCTGGTCTGGATCGCCGAGGATGCCGCCAAGGCCGCCGGCGGGGTCGAGCCCGGCGACCAGATCGTCCTGACCTCCGGCGAGCTCGGGGTCCCGGGGACGACCAACCTGGTCCGCGTGGCCACGGTCCGCTGAACGCTCACGGACCGCTGAGACCGGCCGCTTCACGGGTTCCTTTATAAGGCATCGTGGTCCGCGAGGGCAACCGTGGGGCGTCGGTTCCGAAAGTGGCTTGACCCCCTAGACATCTCTTACCATGGGTGTCGGCTTTGGGCATGCTCTACGTCCGGTGCAAGGCGTGTGATGAACCGTTCCGGACGGGGATCTCGATCGGGTTCGCCGGTCGACCCGTCCTCGGCATCCACACCTACACCTGTCCCGCCTGCGGCGAGGAGGCTGAGTACCAGGGGGACGACTACTTCGAGGAGGAGGCCGGCGAGACCGTGAGCAACCACTGAGCCCAGGTTCAGGGCTTGGTCCACTCGAGGGTCACAGCACCAGCGCGGCTCCAGAGGACAGGCCGCTTGTTCACGCTATGGGCCAGCCGGAGGAACCGGGCTAGCTCCTGGTAGGTCCACGTGGCCTGGTCAGCCAGGGCATGGACCAGGAACGGGGCGTGACCCTGGCCCAGGGGGGCCTGGTAGACCCGGAAGTGGACGCCGTACTTCAGGGCCGTCTTGGGGATCAGATCGCGGTCCCGCAGCCAGGCGTAGGCGGCCAGGACGCGCTCGGCCTCGGGGTTGGCTCGGCTGGCCCGCTCGAGGACGTCCTCGCCGGTGGCCGGCTCGCCGTCGGCATCGACCAGGTCCATGCCGTGCTCGGCCAGGTGATGGGTCTCCCAGAGGGAGAGGAACGTCTCGTGCCCGACCTTGTTGCCGTACCCGGCTTCGGCCAGGCCGGGGCCCTCGAAGAGGATCGCCCGGTCGTCCAGCAACCGCGCGCTGGCTTGGTCGGCGGCCTCGGGCGCCGGATCGGGCACGTGCCCCGTGATCGGCGCCTCCTGGACCTCGTAGTGGGTGACATCGCTCTCCTCGTCGACGATGCTGAGCAGGACCTGGCGGCCCAAGCCCACGCCCTCCTGGACGAGCTCGAGCAGGTCGCCGACGCTGGTGCGGCCGGTCTCGGGCACGGCCTCGACGAGCATGCTGGCCTTCTGCCGATCCGGGTGGGTGCCGCGCTCGTACCCATCGAACCGACCGTCGTCCCGGTGGCGCAGGGTCACCGAGGTGGCCCGGAAGGCCCGGTAGGCCAGGTAGTCGGTCTCGAACCCGGGGGCGGTCCGGGCCCGGTAGGCGACCAGATCGCGCACGGCCATGGGCGACCCGCCGCCGGGCCAGGGGACCTCCAGGCGCTCGTCCTCGACCAGGTAGGCGGCCTCGAGCATGTCGAGATGGAGCTTGCCCTTGGACCACCGGCCGAAGGCGCCGCGGTCGTAGAGCCGGCTGGCCTCGGCGTGGTCGGTGACGACGACCGTGTCGTCGGTCAGGTTGCCGTGGGCCGTGGGCATGGCGGCTTACCCCTCGGCGTGATCGACGATGCGCTGGAACAGGGCCATGCCGTCGCCGGGCTTGCTCGGGTCGCGGCCTCGGGTCCAGTCGGGGTGCTGCCAGCCGAACAGGGAGCGTTCGGGGTGGGGCATCAGGCCCAGGACCGTGCCGGTCGGGTCGGTGATGCCGGCGACATCCCCTGGTGAGCCGTTGGGGTTCCACGGGTAGCTTGGAGCCCCGCCATCGGGGGTCGTGTACCGGAAGGCGACCTGGCCTGCCTCGGCCAGGGCCTCGATCTGGGCGACCGGTGCTGGGATCAGCCGGCCTTCGGCGTGGGCCGACGGGTACATCAGCGCCTGCTCCTCCTCGGTCTCGGGCAGGAAGGGGCACACGCACCCCTCATCCACCGTCAACAGGGTGGGCCGGCACTCGTAGTGATCCGACTCGTTGAGGGTCAGCACGGCCTCGGGGGTCTCGGTCCGTGGGGCCTCCAGGCTCGGGAGGAGCCCGGCCTCGACGAGGACCTGGAACCCGTTGCAGATGCCGATGATGGGCTTCTCCTCCTCGTGGAAGTGGTCCAGCGCGTCGCCGGCCGAGGTGACCAGTCGCTTGGCGAAGATCGCGCCAGCGCGGATGTAGTCGCCGGCTGAGAACCCGCCAGGGATGGCCAGGATGTCGTACTCGGCCAGGTCGACGTGCTGACGCTTGGAGACCCGGTCCGGGTCGAGCTGGTTGAGGTGGACCATCTCCGGGTCGCCACCGGCCAAGCTGAAGGCGCGCGCGATGTCCTGCTCGCAGTTGGTGCCCTCCATCCGGAGCACCGCGACCTTGGGGTCGCTCACTGGCCCTCACCTCCGAAGTACCGGGCCAGGCCATCGTGCCAGGTGTCCCGGGCCGTGGTGACGTCCAGCTCGACCAGGGTCTGGTCGCTGTGGCGGAGGATGAAGCTGTCCCCACCGGTGACCCCGAGCTGGATGGCCGGGACCCCGTGGCTAGACAGGTGGTCGATCAGGGTGTCGGCGTGCTCGGTCTCCAGGACCCATCGGGTGTTGGATTCGCTGAACAAGGCTACCTCGGGGTGATCGTGGACGGTCGTGAGATCGACGTCCAGGCCTGTGTTCCCCGCGATGCCCATCTCGACCAGGCAGGCGGCCAGGCCACCCTCGCCCGGATCGTGGGCTGCGGTGACCAGGCCGGTCTCGATGGCGGTCACGACGGCCTCGCTGGCCTTGGACAGGGCCTCCAGGTCGACGTCGGGGACCTGGCCCTTGGCGTCCTGGAGCCGGGCGAAGACGCTGCCGCCGAACTCGGCCCGGGTCTCGCCGACCAGGATCAGCTCGCCGCCCTTGAGGTCGCTGGTGACGGCCTCGCGGACATCCTCGAGCTTGCCGACACCGAACAGGGTCGGCGTGGCCGGGACCGCCCCGGAGTGGCTCTCGTTGTAGAGGCTGACGTTCCCCGAGACGAAAGGCACCTCGAGGGCTTCGGCCGCCTCACCGAGAGCCCTGGCGGATTCCTGGAGCAGCCACATGCCGGTGGGCTTCTCCGGGTTGGGGAAGTTCAGGCAGTCGGCCACGGCGTCCAGGCGCGCACCGACGCAGGCCAGGTCACGGACGATCTCGTCCATGGCGCCCAGCGAGCCCTTGTAGGGGTCCAGGTCCGTGTGGGCCGGGTTGAGCCCGGTGGCCATGGCCAAGCCCTTCCAGCTGTCGTCCAGGGGCTTGATGACGGTGGCATCCGCGTGGCCGTCGGCGTTGAGCTCGCCGATCCACGGCGGGACCACCGTGCTCGCGCGGACCGTGTGATCGTACTGGCGCAACAGCGGGGCCCGGCAGGCCACGTTGGGGTCCTCCAGGACCGCAAGGAGGGCCTTGTCCCAGGCCTCGGGCGCGGTGGGGGCCGGTTCGGTGGCCGGCGGCTCCCGGGCCTGGCTGGGACGCTGGAGCTCGGGCCCCTCGTAGACGAACACCGGGTCCAGGTCGAAGATGATCTCGCCCTTCCATCGGGCTTGGATGTTGGTCTCCTCCGTGGCCTCGCCCAGGGTCACGATCGGCACGTCCCAGAGGTCGAAGATCTCGCGGACGGCGTCCTCGTCCTCGGGGGCCACGCTCAGCATCATGCGCTCCTGGGACTCGCTGACCCAGATCTCCCACGGGGTCATACCGTCGGCCTTGGTGTGGACCACCGAGAGCTCGATGTCGGCGCCGACCTCGGCGGCCTCGCACATCTCGCCGACCGCGCACGAGAGCCCGCCGCCGCCCAGGTCCTTCATGCCGCGGACCAGGCCGGCCTCGATGCTCTCCA
>CAYXGD010000187.1:0-4459 GCA_964464425.1 uncultured Thermoplasmatales archaeon | reverse complement strand
CGTGACCGTCGAGGACGTCACCGCCAAGATCCTCGACGTCGACACCACCAACGGCAACGTCGATGTCACAGCCAGCGGCACCCGCCAGGCCGTGCTCGACACCACCAACGGTGGGATCACAGCCACGATCAGCCCGGCCGACGACGGCACCATCGAGCTCGACACGACCAACGGCGGCGTGGATCTGCGCGTGCCCGAGGACGCCGTCCACGGCTACGATGCCACGGCCGAGACCACCAACGGCCAGATCACCATCGAGCTCCAGGATGGCGAGGCCAGCTACGACGAGGACCGTGAGGAAGCCTGGTTCCGCACCGACGGGTACGACGGCCGGGACATCCGGACCCGGGTCACGATGGACTCGACCAACGGCGACATCCGCCTGGGACCCGCCTGATCCGCACCAAGGAGGTTCGATGATGGGAGGACACCGACGCATCGCCTTGCTCCTCGGGCTCCTGGCTCTCAGCTTGCCCCTGGCCGGCTGCCTGGGCCCGACCACCGAGGGCGGCGATACCGGCGCGCCCGACGGACAGATCACCGCAGACCACGAGGTCGAGGAGGACCAGGGGCTCGGTCCCAACGTGCCGCCTTACTACGCCGAGGAGGTCCACCGCCTGACCGGCGAGCTCACCCTCGACACGCTACCGATCACCTTGGGTACGGTCAACGGTCCGATCAACGTCACCACCGGCACCGGCCCGTCGTGGCAGCTCGTCGCCCGGCTCACCGGGTACGGCGACAGCGAGCAGGCCGCCCAGGACCAGCTCGACCGCCTGAGCTTCAACTGGAGCATCGGCACGCCCGAAGCTCCCAAGCTCGTGGCGACCGTCAGCCAGGACGGTAGCAACCAGACCCAGGAGAACCTGGGCAACCGCGCCGAGGCCAGCCTGGACCTGGTGATCCCCGAGGACCTGTTCCCCGCCGTGACGGCCACCAGCGTCAACGGCGCGGTGACCCTCCAGGCCCTCGACGCCAGCCAGCTCCAGCTCACAGCGGTCAACGGCCGCCTGCACGTCCGGGAGACGCAAGCCAGGGTCCTGACCGCCTCGTCGGCCAACGGGCTCGTCGACGTGGACGTCGAGGGGACCGAGACGGTGACCCTGAGCTCGACCAACGGCGCGATCGCTGCGACCGTCCGCCCAGGGGCGACGGGCAGCCTCCAAGCCTCAAGCGTCAACGGCGGCGTCACCGTCCACGTCCCCGAGACGGCCAGCTACGGCTACGATGCCGAGGCGACCAGCGTCAACGGGCTCGCCGGGATAACGCTCCAGGACGGCCAGAGCGATCGCTCGGGGCCTGACGAGGCCAGCTTCCGGACCGATGGGTACGACGACCGGGAGATCCGAACGACCGTCACCGTGACCTCGACCAACGGAGGTGCCCACCTGGGGCCCGCGTCGACCAACCCGCCGGTCGACCAGCGGCCCTCCCACGGTCCCCGAGCGCTCTCTTGCGCCCACGTCGTGCCTTGCTGAGCTACGGGATCGCAGCCCGGGCCGCGTCGTCGGCGGCCTCGTTACCGTCGCGCGCCAGCCAGGCCACGTCGGTGGCCTCGAACCCGTCAAGCAACCCCTTGGCTTGCTCGTAGAGGGGCTTGAGGTTCCCGGCCTTGACCCGGTAGCGACCCTGGAGCTGCCGGATCACCAGTTGCGAATCCCCGCGGACGGTCACCTTGCGGGCACCCTGGGCCTTGGCGAACCGCAAGCCGAGGATCAGCGCCTCGTACTCGGCCTCGTTGTTCGTGGCCCGGCCCAGGCTCTTGCTCAAGCGCTCCTCGCGCCCATCGATCTCGACGATCGCCCCGGCCCCGGCCTTGCCTGGGTTGCCGCTGCTGGCACCGTCGAAGTGCACCGTCGCGTGGGTCATCGCGCCTGCCACGGGAGGCGGGTTCAAGGGTGTTGCGCCCGATGACCGGGCCATGCGTGCGGTCATCTTGGTCACCACGACCCCTGGCGGCGGCCCCGCCGTCGTCCAAGCCACCGAGGGCGATGGGCGGTTCACCCGCCGGCTGGCCACCCTTGGCCCCTTCGAGGCCGTCTTCGAGGTCGAGGCCGGCGACCACGATGATCTGTTGGACGTCATCGCCGTCGTCAACGACGTCGAGGCCCAGCAGGCCAGCGAGACCCTGCTCGACATGGCCGTGGAAGAGGAAGCCGACGCTCCCCCGCCGGCCTACGGGACCGGCGGGCTCGAGGCGCTCGTGCTCCTCGACGAGTCCAAAGCCCGCGGGTGCCACTACGCGCACACCCTCTTCGAAGCGGCGATCAAGGCCCACGAGGCCGTCGAGGCGTGCTACCCGCTGCTCGGCCGGTTCGATGATGCCGCCTGGCTGCGGGCCGAGGATCTGGCCACGCTCACCGACGCGGTCCGGGCGCTCCAGGGCCTCGAGGGTGTGCGGGCCAGCACGGTGTTGGTCCCGGCCCGGGATGCCAGCTAGGGTGGCACCTGGGTGAAGCCGTCGGGCATGGAGGCCCCGTAGGCGACCGCGCTCCAGAGCGTGCCTTCGGCGGTCTGGGGGACAGGCGAGTCGACCCACACCCGGACCGCCCAGTTGCCCTCCATCGCGAGGAGCTCTGGGTCGTCGAGCTCGAACCTCAGGGGGCTCTCCCCGCTGACGGGCTCGGGGTCCGGGCACTGCAGGAAGAGGCCCCCCGGGCCCGGTTCGCAGTGGGTCTCCGGGACCAGGACCCGCATCCTCATGTTGACCTCCTGCCCCCAAGCCGCCTCGAGCACCATCCCGGTGGCGTTGGCCGTCACCTCGAACCTGTGCCGGTTGTCGCAGGCCTCCATGCACCCGGTCTGCCCCGTGGGGGTCCGGTAGCCGTGGATCGAGAACCTGCTGGAATCCGTCACGATCTCAGGGCTCCCACCGTCGTCCTCGGCCTCGACGGTCGCGTTCCCCTGAGCCGGTTCAGGGGCCGCCTTGGCCCCCTCGGGTTCGGAGGACCCGTTCTGGCTGTCGGATCCGTCGGTCGGCGGCTGGTCGCACGTGTCGCAAGCCTCCTCGAGGTCCTCGCCACCCGACGTGTCCTCCTGACCCACGCAGCCCGCGAAGGCGGCGCTGACCAGAAGCGCGGCGAGGAGGACCCTGTACCCTCCCAAGCTCATCCGACGGGACTCGCCTTCCCGCATCTTGAGCGTTCCCCTGTGACCGGGATGGTGAACCCGGGTCGCTCCCAGCCTCGCTCCGAGGGTCCCATCGGGCCCCAGCCAGCGCTCGACCTACCCCTGGACATGGCTGAACCCGTTGGGCAACGGGCCCCCGTGGGCGGCGGTGCTCCAGAGGGTCGGTTGGACCGACTGGGGGGTGGGCGAGTCGACCCAGATCCGGACGGTCCACTCGCCCGTGTAGGCTAGCGTCTCGGGGCCGGTGATCTCCAGGCGCAGGGGGCTCTGGCCGCTGATCGGCTCGGGGCCTGGGCACTCGAGGAACAGGCCCGTGCCGTCCTCCGTGCAGTGCTCGCGCGGGACCTCGATGGCCAGGTACATCGAGGCATCAGGCTCCCAGGCTGCCTCCAGGACGAGACCTGTCGCGTTCGGGGAGAGCTCGAAGGTGTGCACGTTGTCGCAATCCTGGGGTGAGCAGACGTACGCGACACCGGCCCCGCTGCCGGCCCCGGTGATCGAGGCGTTGGTCGATGAGGTTGCCAGGAGGGTGGCTGGCTGGTCGCTGTTCTCGGCCGTGGCGTTCCTCTCCTCCTCGCACCCGTCGCAGGTCGTGGGCGCCAGCCCGGCATCACCTGCAGCACCGTCGGACCCGAGGCAGCCCGTGACCGAGACGGTCAGGAGCAGCAGGCCCAGCGACACCGCCTTGCCATCCAAGCTCATGCGCCCCCGTCGCGCTACTCCTTATCAAGCCTTCTCGACACGTCCTCGAACCGCCTCTGGCCACCTCGCCTTCGTGGTACGGCCTCGCATAGCCTTGAAGGGTGGAAGCCTGTTCCAGGCGTGATGGACTTCAGGCTGACGGAGGAGCAGAAGCAGATCAAGAAGGCTGCTCGGCAGTTCGCCGAGCAGGAGTTCCCCAAGCACTCCCGGGAGATGGACAAGGAGGAGCGCTACCCGCACGAGCTCGTCCAGCGCGCCGCCAAGCAGGGCCTGGTCGCGCCGACGTTGCCTGAGGCCTACGGCGGCCTGGGCCTGGACGCGTTCACCGCCATGCTGATCGCCGAGGAGCTCAACCGGCTCGACGCTGGCTTGGCCGGCGCGATCGGGTCGGTCAACTTCGGCACCGAGGCCATCCTGGAGATCGGTACAGAGGACCAGAAGGAGCGCTGGCTCAACGGGATCGCCACCGCCGACCAGGTCAGCGGCGCCGCGATCAGCGAACCCGGGGCCGGTAGCGACGTCGCGGCCGCCACCTGCCGCGCCGAGAAGGACGGGGACACCTACCTCGTCAATGGCACCAAGATGTGGATCACCAACGGCACCGTGCTCGACTACATGGTCACCCTGG
>CAYXGD010000186.1:0-4492 GCA_964464425.1 uncultured Thermoplasmatales archaeon | reverse complement strand
GCTCACCGGCGCTGGTATATGAACGTGCTCGATGTGCGCGTGAAACGACAAGCGCGTTTGGGACAAGGGGACCTGGGCCCTAGGCGAGACCTGCCGGTCGAGCGCTGCTCACGGTGGCCGGTGGTCCCGCCTCGTAGGCCCGGAGGGCCAGGGTCCACCTTGGGACACCTGGCCCGCCGCCCCTGTCCTTTCTCGCGCGTATCCAACGTCCTTGAGTACCCCGGTCGCCCAACCCATGGACGATGTACGTGGCAGGCGACCTGGAATCCGACGCTGAGCTGATCGAGAACGTCCTCATGGTCATGGAGGCCGCCCGGTTGGGCGCCTGCCGGTCCCGGGGCGAGGATGAGCCGCCGATCCGGCTCGGGTCGATCGAGCTGCGGGGTCCCTCGATCAAGACCGAGGAGACGCGCCCGTCAGGCGTCGAGCGACACCCTTGAGCCTCGGGAGGGGGAGCACGACGGCCACGGTCCCGTCGCGGGCCAGCTTGCGTGCCTGGGCAGCGATGCGCTCCTCCCGCAGGGCCTCCATCTCCCGGAAGGGGCCCGTGTTCAGGCGGTCGTCGAAGGCCAGGCAGAAGGCCTCTGGGGTCTCGGCCTTGGGGGGCTTCTTCCCCAGGCGTCGAAGGCGCCAGGTCTTGCCGAAGAGGCTCCAGATCCCGACCTCCTCGGTGAAGTGGGCCATGTAGGTGCTCTCGCCGATGTCGACCCCGTGGAGCTGGGCCCCCAGCTCGGCGGCCGCAGCCACGGCGGCGGCGTACTCCTTGGGTGGGAGCTCCACCTCCCCGAACCGGGAGAGGCCCTCCTTGTAGACCTTGTCCTCACGGTCGAGCTCCTCGGCGAGCTCCCAGTGCTCGATCTCCCCGATGATGCTCGGTTCCAGGGCCAGGGCGACGTGGTCCGGCGCGTGGTGCTCGAGGGCCTCGGTCACAGCCTGGACCTCGCTGGTCAGGCCTTCGCAGGTGCCGAGGAGCACGATGGTCCCCGCCGACGTCTCCACGCGCTGGAGCTCCACGTCCGGGGGGAGGCCCGCCCCACGTATGAAGGTGCGGTTGCACCGGTCGGCCTCCGGGACCGGGCTGGCGGCCATCCCGGCCCGGGACCGGTGGGTGTTGAACATTTCAACACGTTTCAACGGGAGTTCAACAACCTCCCAACAGTGTTTAAGTACCCACCGGGAGGCTGAGGAGGTGATGCGAAACGCCCTGGTGCCCCTGATGATCGTCTCGCTGCTGGTCCTGGCAGCGCCGCTGGCCGTGGCGGCCGGTGAGGCGACCGTGGAAGCCCCGATGGAGCTGGAGGGGGCCAACGCCGAGACGTCCAGCGGCCAGTTCTACCTCCACGGTGGGACGAGCTCCATCGTCTTCTCCGATCCGACGGGCGCCATCGAGATCTGGACCTACCGGGTCCCCTGCTTCCAGGCCAACCCGGACGCTTGCCTGGAAGGTAGCGGCGAGACGCAGCGTCGCTCGGTCGACATCACCGGCGGCAGCGTGACCGTCCTGCCCAACGAGGACGCCTCGGTGTACGAGGCCTACACCACCTTGGACGACGGCGGGTACGCCGAGCTCAGCGGCCAGGCCCTTGTCCTTGGCCTCCTCGAGGAGAACGTCACCGACCATCTCCATGAGAGCAGCCGGGCGCCGGATCGGTTCAACACCGTGAGCCTGACCAAGGGGACCATGGCCGGCGCCACCGACGGGATCGACCTGACCGCCCAAGGCCGCCTGACCATGAGCGTGGCCAACGCCACCCTGGTGGTCGTCGACGCGGACGGTCAGCAGCAGCGGTTGACGACCGGCTGGTCGTGGGAGCCCTCCGACCGCGAAGGCTTCCAGGACCGGGTCCTGCGCCTGGTCAACATCGTCAACACCGGTGAGCTCAGCGTGGACTGGGACGGCAGCGCCGTGGTGACCCCCAGCCTTCCCCTCGGCTTGCGAGCCGACGTCGCCCGGCTCAACCTGACCAGCGGGACCCTGGCCGGGCACGAGGCCACCGGCGAGCAGGTCACCATCGAGGACCTCGAGGCGACCGTCACCGCCGCCGAGCTCACCGGCGGCTCCAGCGACGACAGCCAGGCCACCGGCACCTTCGACCTCCAGCAAGGCATCGCCGCCCCGGACACCCAGGATCCCGACCCCGAGGACGAGGTGTCGGCGACCGTGGTAGCCGGTGCGAGCGCTGCGGTCGTGGCCCTGATGGGCGCGGTGGCCTACTACTGGCCCCGCCTGTCCTGGGGCGCCACCGTCCTCGGTCTACCGATGTACTCCAGGATCGAGCGGAGCGAGTTGCTGGACAACGACACCAGGGAGCAGCTCTACGAGGCGGTCAAGGACGAGCCGGGGATCCATGCCCACGCCCTGTCCGAGGCCGTCGAGATCGGCTGGGGGACCACCGTGTACCACCTCCGCCGCCTGGAGAAGAACGGCATGGTGACCAGCGAGAAGCGCGGCCGCTACCGTCGGTTCTTCCCGGCCGCCGGGTACGTCGCCCGGACCCGCGAGATCCTGTCGGTGCTCCAGAACGAGACCACCAACGACATCGCCCGGACGATCCTCAAGGAGCCGGGCCTGAACCAGAAGGCCATCTGCGAGAAGCTGGACATCTCGCCCAGCCTGGCCAACTGGCACATCAAGCGCCTGGTCGAGGCCGACCTGGTCGAGAAGGAGCGCCGAGGGCGCACGGTCCACTACACCCCGGGGAAGGCCTGGGACGAGGTCGGCGACGAGGTCGAGATGGCGGTGTCCTAGCGGACACCCTTTCAACCAGGGCCACCTAAGCACAGGTGTGCCCCCGCGTGACGCGCCGACCGTCGAGGACGCCGCCCGGGCCATCGAGACCATGGAGGTCCGGGGTGCGGCCAAGATCGCCCGGCACGCAGCCAGCGCGCTGGGTGGCCTGGCCCGAGGTGGCGCCTCGCCGGATGCGTTGCAGGCGGCCGCCGAGCGGCTGCAGGCCACGCGCCCGACGGCCGTCTCCCTCCGGAACGCCATCGAGTACGTGATGGGCGGTCTCGACGGGGATGGCACGAGCGATGCCGTCTACGCTCGGGCCGAGCGGTTCGTCCACGACGCCTTGCGGGCCCGGGAACGCGTCGGCCGGGTCGGCGGCCGGCTGCTCCGGGGCGCCGATACGGTCCTGACCCATTGCAACAGCCAGGCCGCGATCACCGCCATCGAGGCCCGGCACGCCACCGACCCGCTGGAGGCGGCCATCGTCCTGGAGACCCGGCCCTGGCGTCAGGGCCTGCTGACCGCCCGCCAGCTGGCCGAGGCCGACGTGCCGGTCCGGTTCATGGTCGATGCGGCCATGGCCACCGCCCTCGAGGAGGTCGATGCCGTGATCACCGGGTGCGACACCATCGCCGCCAACGGGGACATCGTCAACAAGATCGGCACCGCCCTGCTCTCGTTGGCCGCCCAGGAGGCAGGGGTCCCGTTCTACGTCGCCGCCGAGAGCTTCAAGATCGACCCTCGGTCGGCCACCGGCCAGGAGGTCCCGATCGAGGAGCGCGAGGAGACCGAGGTGCTCGACGAGCCGATCCCGGGCGTCGAGGTCGACAACCCGGTGTTCGATGTGACCCCTGCCCACCGGGTCGACCGGATCGCCCTGGAGACCGGGCCGACGTCGCCCGGGGACGCGTTGTCCGTGTTCGAGGCGACGTGGGGCAAGGAACCGGCGTGACCCGGTGCACGACGGAACGTGGACGGTTGCGCTAGGGAAACCTCCATATGCGAGATGCCCGTGGAAGGCCCGATGCCTGGCAAGCCGCGGGGCCGGGACGGTGTCGACGAAGGCTTCGTCGAACGCCTATCCAAGCTCTACCGCCTGGTCCGCAAGTACTCCAGGCTCGAGGTCGAGGGCCTGGAGAACGTCCCCGACGGCAAGGGCATGCTCGTGGCCAACCACACCGGTTGGGCCGGGCTGGACTTCGCCAACCTGTACGTGACCGTCCACGACGACCTCACCCGGGACGTCTACACGGCCGTCCACCCCAACTGGTTCAACAACCCGTTGATCTCCGAGTACTGCCGCAAGCTGGGCATGTACGAGGCCGGCGTCACCGAGTCGGTCAAGATCCTGGACCAGGATCACCTGGTCCTCTTCTTCCCAGAGGGCGAGCGAGGCAACTTCAAGCCGATCTGGCAGCTCTACCAGCTCCAGCCGTTCCAACCAGGGTTCGCCCGGACCGCCATGGCCGCGGCCGCCCCCATCATCCCGACGGTCATCGTCGGTGGCGAGGAGGCCAGCCCCACCCTGGCTCGCCTCGAGTTCACCCGGGAGATGCTCGGGGTGGGCTTGCCGGTCCCCGCGACCTTGCTCCCCCTGCCGGTCAAGTGGCGGATCCGGTTCCTGGAGCCGATCTACGTGGAGGAGTACATCAGCCCGGAGACCGCCGACGCCGACGTCATCGAGGAGCTCCGGGCCGACGTCGAGGGCCGGATGCGCCAGGCCGTGGCCAACGAGGTCGAGGCCCGCGGCCATCCTTTCCT
>CAYXGD010000185.1:0-4516 GCA_964464425.1 uncultured Thermoplasmatales archaeon | reverse complement strand
GGCATCGTCCAGCAAGCCCTGGACATGGGCCTGGACCGCATCGTCGTCGAAGGCAACGAGTGCGGCGGCCACATCGGCAAGCTGCCGAGCCTGGTCCTCTGGGACCAAGCCCTCCAGGCCGCCGACGGCCACGACGGGCTCCACGTCCTCCTGGCCGGTGGCATCAGCGACCAGGCCACCGCCGCCATGGCCGGCACCCTGGCCGCAGGCCTGGACCACCTCAAGGTCGGCGTGCTCATGGGCACCGCCTACCTGGCCACACGGGAGATCGTCGAGACCGGTGCGATCACCGAGGCCTACCAGCGCCTGGTCCTGGCCAGCAAGACGACCGATGTCACCGGCGAGACCGTCGGCATCCGGGCCCGCAGCGCGCCCACGCCCTTCACCGAGAAGATCACCGGCCTCGAACGCGAGCTCGTCCGTCAGGGCCGCCCCCTGGACGAACGCAAGGAGGTCCTCGAGAACGAGAACCTGGGCGCCACCCGGACCGCTGCCCGGGGCGTCAAGCGCGCCGACGACGGTACCTACCACGACGTCCCCACCGAGGAGCAACTGGCCGACGGGAACTACCTCATGGGCCAGGGCGCCGAGCTGCTCGAGCAGGTCACCACCATCGAGGAGCTCCACGCCCGCGTCACGAGCCAGGCCGAGGAGGTCCAAGCGGCCGCTCGGGACCGGATCGCCCAAGGCCTCCAGCTCCCCAGCCACGCACGATCGCCCCGCGAGCAGGCCCACGAGCCGGCCGGTGACGCGACCGACGCCTCCCCGGGGGACCGGACCATCGCCATCGTCGGCTTGGGCTGCGTGCTGCCCGATGCCCCCGACGTCCCGACGTTCTGGCAGAACGTCCTCGACGGCCACGTCGCCATCCGACCCCTGCCCGACGGCCGCTGGCCCGTGCCCACCGGGGCCCACCTGCGGGAGGAGGGCGGCAAGGATGCGACCTACACGGTGCTCGGGGGCTTCATCGACCCCAGCCTTTCGACCTTCGATCCCATCGAGCACCGGATCCCGCCGGCCGTGGCCGACCAGATGGACGCCAGCCAACGCTGGGCCATCCAGGCCACCGGCCAGGCCCTGCAGGACGCCGGGCTCGACGCGGTCGAGGACCGGGACCGGTGGGCCGTCATCCTTGGCAACGCGCTTGGGGGCGAGCAGCGGGCCTGGACCGAGCGTCGCATGGCCCTCCGCGAGGTCCTCGACGCCCTCGACGCCCGCGACCTGAGCGACGAGGCCCGTGAGGAGACCCGAGCCGTGCTCGAGGCCCAGCTCGAGGCCCTGCCACCGATCACCGAGGACACCATGCCAGGCGAGCTGTCCAACGTCATCGCTGGCCGGGTCTGCAGCGTCTTCGATATCGGCGGGCCAGCCCGCACCGTGGACGCCGCCTGCGCCAGCAGCCTAGCCGCCACCGAGCAAGCCGTCGGCCTGCTCCGCGATGGTGCGGTGGACGTAGCCATCACCGGCGGCGTCGACCGCTCGATGGACCCGGCCGCCTACGCGAAGTTCAGCGCCATCGGCGCCCTCTCCAAGGACGGCAGCTTCCCCTTCGACCAGAAGGCCAGCGGGTTCGTCATGGGCGAGGGCTGCGGCATCCTGGTCCTCAAGCGCCTGGGTGACGCCGTGGCCGACGGCGACCGGATCTACGCGACCATCCACGGTGTGGGCTCCTCCAGCGACGGCAAGGGCAAGGGCATCACCGCCCCCAACCCCGCCGGCCAGGTCCGCGCGATCCGCTCGGCCCTGGAGGATGCCGCCTGGGACCCCGCCAGCCTCGGCTTGATCGAGGCCCACGGCACCGGCACGCCGGTCGGCGACCCGGCCGAGGCCGAGACCCTCGAGCACATCCTCGGCGGCGCCGATCCCGGCACCGTGGCCCTGGGTAGCGTCAAGGGCAACATCGGCCACCTCAAGGCCGCCGCCGGCGCTGCCGGCCTGATCAAGGCGGCCCTTGCCGTCCACCACGCTACCCTGCCCCCCACGGTCGTCGACCAGCCCACCGACCAGGTCGACTGGCGGACCAGTCCCCTGGCCTTGGTCACCGAGCCCCGACCCTGGGACGACGACCAGCGCCGCGCCGGCGTGAGCGCCTTCGGCTTCGGTGGCACCAACAGCCACATCGTCCTAGCCGCCCCGCCAGGACCCCAGGCTGAGCCTGCCACCCCCGAGCCCGCGACCCAGGCCAGCCCGCAGGCCGCCTCCGGCGCCCAGCCCGAGGCCGACGACCTGGGCCTGCGCCGTGTCAGCGCGGCCGACCGCCAGGGTCTGGCCGCCCAGCTCGACCAGCCTGCCGCCACCTGGACCTACGACGCCGAGGACCCCGTCCGCCTAGCCGTCACCGACGAGGCCGACCTGGCCACCGCCAAGCAGGTCCTGGCCGGCGACCTGCCCGCGGAGCTGGCCCTCTCCAAGGGCATCGCCCTGGCCGAGGGCGAGCCCGGCAAGCTGGGCCTCGTGTTCCCCGGACAAGGCAGCCAGTACCCCGGCATGGTCCTGGATCTGGCCCAGGCCTACCCGGCCGCTGCCGAGGTCCTGGCCGAGGCCGACCAGGTCCTCACCCCCTTGATCGGTCAGCCGCTCAGCGAGATCCTGGCCCTCGAGGGCGAGGCGGGGCTGAAGGCGCTGACCCCCACCGAGGTCTGCCAACCGGCGGTCCTCACGTGCGACATCGCCATCCTGCGCATCCTGGAGGAGCTCGGCGTCGAGCCCGACGTGGTCGCCGGGCACAGCTTGGGCGAGTACGCCGCCCTGGTCGCCGCGGATGTCCTCAGCTTCGAGGACGCTCTGCACGCCGTCAGCGCTCGGGGTCGCGAGATGGCCGACGTCGAGGTCGACGACCCCGGCGGCCTGATCGCGGTCCGCGCCGACCGCGAGCAAGCCGAGACCCTCATCGATGGGCTCGAGGCCTGGCCGGCCAACGTCAACGGGCCCGAGCAGACGGTCCTGGCCGCCACCACCCAGGCGCTGGGCATCATCGAGGACCGCGCCGACGAGGCCGGCATCCAGGCCAGCCGGCTACCGGTCAGCGCGGCCTTCCACAGCCCCATCGTGGCCCCGGCCACCGAGCCCCTGGGTCGCGTGCTCGGCAAGATCCCCGTCGACCCGCCCCGGGTCCCGGTGATCAGCAACGTCACCGCCGAGCCCTACCCCGGGGACCCAGCCGCGATCCGCGACCTGCTGGCCCGCCAGGTCGCCGCGCCCGTCGAGTGGGTGGCCACCATGGCCGCCTTCAGGGACCGCGGCGTCGACCTCATCATCGAGGCCGGCCCCAAGCGCGTCCTGGCCAACCTGGCCAAGGCCAACCTACCTGACACACCGGCAGCACCCACGGCCCACCCCCGGGCCGGGGCCCAAGCTACGCTCGACCAGGCCCTGCTCCTGCTGGCCGCCCACGGCCACCTCGACACCGAGGACCCCGCCCCGGCCCAGCCAGAGGCGCCGACCCCCTCCGCCAAGGCATCTGCGACGGCCGACCACCGGGCACTGTCCCCGACCCCTGACCAGGCCCAGCCCACCGCCGACGCCCAACCCCGCGCCTCGGCACCCGCCAAGGTGGTGGTCAGCGGGGTGAGCGTCGGGCTGCCCGGCCACCCGGACCCCTTCGCGCCCGGCCAGGTCGAGGCCCTCCTCGACGGTGGGAACCGGATCGACCCGGTCCCCGACCATCTCAAGCAAGCCATGGCCAGCATGGGGATCACCCGCCTGGTCAAGGACGACCAGCAGGGACCCCACCTGGCCCCCATCGACGCCCCGGACCAGGTCGTCCAGCTGGCCGGCCGGCTTGGCCCCGTCGACCTGGCCGAGTACGACGTCACCGAGGACTGGGTCGAGCACACCGACGCGACCGCCGAGCTCGCCCTGGTCGCCGCCCTCAACGCGCTCACCGACGCCAAGATCCCCCTGGTCCGCGAGACCCGGGAGACCAGCACCGGCGCCACCCTCGAGGACGGCTGGGTGCTCCCCGAACCCCTCCAAGCCGAGACCGGCGTGATCCTGGCCAGCGCCTTCCCGGGCTACGACAGCCTGGTCACCCGGCTCCAGGACCAGGCCCACCAGGCCGTCCACCAGGGTGCAAGCCCTCAGGTCCTCGTGGATGCCATCAACCGGCTCTCCGAGCACATCGACGATCCGGCCGGCACGCAAGCGCTGATGGACTGGGCCGCCGAGACCCACCTGGGCCAACCCCAACCGACCGCTCGCACCCCGACGGGCGACGACCGGACCGACCAGGGCCAGGACAGTGGGTTCCCGCGGGGCTTCCTGTTCCAGGCCCTGGCCATGGGCCACGCCCAGGTCGCCCAGCTCCTGCGCGCCCGCGGCCCCAACCTGCAGGTCAACGCGGCCTGCGCCAGCACCACCGCCGCCCTCTCCCTGGCCCAGGACTGGATCACCACCGGCCGCTGCCAGCGCGTCATCGTCGTCGGGGCCGACGTGGCCGGCAACGAGGCCCTGCTGCCGCTCGTCGGCGCCGGGTTCCTCTCCGCCGGCGCGGCCACCACCAGCGACAAGGTCGAGG
>CAYXGD010000184.1:0-4518 GCA_964464425.1 uncultured Thermoplasmatales archaeon | reverse complement strand
TGCGGCGGAAGAGCGCCGAGGCCGGGTTCTACGCCCTGGCCATGCCCGAGGCGGTCGGGGGCGGGGGCCGCCCGTTCGTGGACGTGGCCCTGGCGATGGCACGGCTCAACGAGCACGGTCTCGGCTTCCGACCCCACGTGCTGGCATCCGTGGAAGGGCCCAGCCACATGCTCACCGCCATGGACGAGGATCAGGTCGAGCGGTGGCTTGGCCCCCTCTGCAACGCCGAGATCAGCACCGCCTTCTGCCTCACCGAACCGGGCGCCGGGAGCGATGTCGGCGGGATCCAGACCCGAGCGGAACCCGACGGCGACGGCTGGGAGATCACCGGTACCAAGACGTTCATCACCAACGCACCGTACGCCGACTGCTTCGAGGTGTTCGCCCGGACCAGCGGGGACCGAGGCACGCAGGGGATCAGCCTGTTCATGATCGACCGGGACGCGCCCGGGCTCGAGGTCGGCGACATCCAGCAGTCCATCGTGGCCGACGGCCTGCAGGCCGATGTCCGGCTGGACGGCGTGCGGGTCACCGAGGAGAACCTGATCGGCGCTGAGGACGCCGGGTTCCTCTTGGCCATCCAGAACATCGGGCTCACGCGCGTGATGATCGGGGCCATGTGCCTGGGCCTGGCACGCTACTGCCTGGACGAGGCGGTCGCCTACGCTCGGGAACGCGAGGCCTGGGGCAAGCCGATCGGCAAGCGCCAGGGCGTGTCCTTCCCGTTGGCCGACGCTGCCACGCGGATCTACGCCGCGGAGAACATGCTGCTGAACACCGCCTGGAAGCTCGACCAAGGCCAGGACTGCATGCGCGAATCCAGCATGATCAAGCTCTACTGCACCGAGATGCTCTTCGACGTCGCCGATGCCGCCGTCCAGACCCTCGGTGGCAGCGGGATCATGAAGGAGACCGGGCTCGAGAAGGTGTTCCGCTGGGCACGGATGATCCGCATCCCCGAGGGCACCAGCGAGATGCAACGAGCCACGATCGCCAAGACCTTGGGCTTGTGACCGAGGAGCGGTCGACGGCGTCCCCCAGGCGAAACCTCTTCATCCCCGAGCGTCCTGCCGGGCCGATGCCCGACCTCGACGGCCTGGCCACCAACCCCAGCAAGCTCATCGACATCCTGGATGCCGAGGAGCTGATCATCGAGGCCTTCCGGGATATGGTCAAGGACGAACTCAAGGCGCATATCCGGGAGACCCTGGAGGACAACCCGGAGCTCCGCAAGGAGGTCAAGGACGCCGTCGGCCGCTACTTCGAGGCCAAGGTCATGCAGACCATGGCGTTGTTGGCGCTCGGTCGGGCTGGCACGAAGGTCAGCCTCGAGGCGTTGCCCGACCACCTCAAGGGCCAGGTCGGCAAGGATCTGGCCGACGCGATCGAGAAGGACCTGACCGCAGTGTTGGAGAAGAGCCTCTAGCCCGACCCCTCGCCCTCGGCGATCTCGTCGCTGAGGCGTTTGGCTTCCTCGGGGGTGTCGGCCTCGATGACGAAGGCCCCCTGGTAGCCGCAGTCCGGGCACTTGTACAGCTGACCCAGCGGGGTCAGATGGTCAGCGTGGATCTCCAGGCTCCCGCAGCGTGGGCACAGGTAGAGACGGGCCTCGGCCACGTGAGGCCCTATGCGGCGGGGGCGGTCATGCTTTGCCCTGCCTGGAGAGGCTAGGCCGCCTGGAGCGTGAAGAAGAACGTGGACCCGTCCCCCTCGGTGCTCTCGATCCAGATCTCGCCGCCGTGCCGTTCGACGATCTTCTTGCAGATGGCCAACCCGATGCCTTGGCCCTCGACCTCGTCGGAGGTGTGGAGCCGCTGGAAGATCATGAAGATCCGGTCGCGTTGATCCTCGGCGATGCCGGGACCGTTGTCCTCGATGGAGAAGCGCCACCAGCCATCGGCCCGTTCGGCGCCGATGTGGACCTGGGGCCGCCGGTCCTCGGGGACGAACTTGATGGCGTTGCTGATCAGGTTCTGGAGCACCTGGCCGAGCTGGGCCTTGTCGGCCAGGACCTCGGGCATCTCATCGTGGGTGATCTGGGCGTCGCGCTCGGTGATCTGGACCTGCAGGGACGTGAGCACCCCCTCCAGGACCTCGCTGGCGTCCACCGGCTCGGGCTCCTGGCCCTTGCGCTCGACCCGGGAGTAGGCCAACAGGCCCTCGATCAGCTCCCGCATCCGCCGTGCCCCGTCCACGGCGAAGTTGATGAAGTCGTCGGCGTCCTCGTCGAGCTCACCCTTGTACCGGTCCTCGAGGAGCTCGAGGTAGCTGGTGATCATCCGGATGGGTTCCTTGAGATCGTGGCTGATCACGTACGCGAACTGCTCCAGCTCCTCGTTGCTCTGCTCGAGCTTCCGGGCGTACTCGCGCAGCCGCTCGCGTGCCTCCTCCCGATCGGTCATGTCCCGGACAGCTGCGATGACCCGGATCCCCTCCTCGGCCTCCACCGGGCTCAGGCTGATCTCCACCGGGAACGTCGAGCCGTCCTCGCGGACGGCCTCGAGGTCGAGGCCGACACCCATGGGGCGCCGTTGCGGGTCCTGCATGTACCTGGCTCGGTGCTCGACGTGCTCCTGACGGACCCCCTGGGGGACCAGGTCCTCAACCGATCGCCCGAGCAACGCCTCGCGATCGTAGCGGAACATCGCCTCGGCCTGCTCGTTGACCAGGGTGATCCGTCCGTCGCCGTCGACGACCAGGATGGCGTCCGGTGCGGCCTCGAGCAGGCCTTCCATCTGCTGCTCGGCACGCTTGCGGCGGGTGATGTCCAGGACCTGGGAGCGGCTCTCCAGGACCGTCCCGTCCTCTGCAAGCACGGGCCGGACGGAGAGGGACACCCAGAGAGGGGTGCCGTCCTGTCGTTCCATCCGGAGCTCCCGGTCCCGGATCTCCTGGCCCTGCAGGAACGCGTCGAAGACCTCTCGGGCCTGCTCGACGCCCTCCGCGCCGGGGACGTAGAGATCCAGGACCTGGCGGCCGACCAGCGACTCGCGATCGTACCCCAGCAACTCGCAAGCCCGGGCGTTGACCCGCCTGATCCGGCCGTCGGTCCCGACGGAGACGTAGGCTAGCGGGGCGTTCTCGTACAGGTCGCGGTAGAGGGCTTCGCGCGCCTCGACGGCCTGCACCGCTTCCTCTCGCTCCGTCACGTCGAGGATCGACAGGTGGAGGCGGCCGGGGTCCGGGAGCGCGGTGATCCGTTGCTCGTAGGTCCGGTCGTCGACGGTGATCTGCCGCACGATCTCAGCTTCCGGATCCGAGGTCTGGCCGTCGGCGAGCGTGGACAGAGCCTCGAGGAGTGGGTGCTCAGCCCCCTTGGCCGCCAGGTCCGGGAACCGGTCGGCGGCCGCAGGGTTCTGGTAGAGCACCTGGCCGTCCAGCGACGTGTGGATCACCGGGTGAGGGAGCCGATCGAGGAGCTCGGTTGGCGTCTGGGGCTCCTCGACCCCTGAAGGAGGCGGAGCCTCTCCCCCGGATGCAGACGCCATACCCCCGGGTTCCCCTGGCCTGAGATTTAAGATTGGGCCCTCATCCCCCAGGTGAGACCGTCGGGGCGACGGTCGAGCGGGGGGACGGGACGGTCAAGCGGTCGGTCGTCGCGTCCTCAGCCGTAGTGCATGTGCTCGGCGTCGTCCTCTTCCTCGTCCTCGGTCACGTCCTCGAGGATCTCCAGGAAGCGGACGGTGTGCGCCGGGATCAACCGTAGCAAGGGATCCCCATCCCCTCGGTCCTCGTCGACCTCGAGGATGAGCGCATCGACGTTGCCCAACCCGACGAACCCGCGGAAGATCCCCTCGGACTCGATGCTGTCCTCGGAGGTCTCCGCGCTGACGACGCGGTAGGTGCTGCCGGGCGTGAGCTTGACGTCGTGCACCTGTCTCACCGCTCACTTGCGCGCGGCAGCTTCGGCCTCGGCCTCGACCTCCGGGTCGACCTCGACCTCGGGCTCCTCGGGCGGCGCGTCGAGCTTCTTGCGTTCCTTGTCGGCCAGCTTCTGCAGGTGATCGACGGTCTTCCTGTAGTTGTCCATGGCCACCTTGACGTGGGCCTCGACGAAGTTCCAGGCCTTGGACAGGTTGCCGTACCGGATCCGGTAGGCCTTCTTGGGCTGGCCCTCGCCGGACTCCGGGCGGACGATCGATTCCTCGACCAGGTCCAGGGCCTTGAGCTTGTTGAGGTGGCGGTAGACCGTCGGCCGTGAGGTGCTCAGCACCGTGCACAGCTCGTCGATGGTCCAGGCCTTCTCCGGCCGTTTCAGGAAGCAGTTGATCAACAGGCGGTAGGGCACCGACTGGCGGACAGACTCGGTCTCCGTCTTCGGATCATAGCCTTTCGGCAGGTAGCCGACCTGGTAGAGCAAGGTCGTGGCTACGGTATGAAAATCGTTGACGGGCGTCAGAGGCGTGTTGCTGACGACCTGTATCTCGAACATCCCATCCCTCAATCACTTGATGGCTGGGCCCGGTAGTTAAGCAGTCCGGTTTAGTCGAGGAAACGTATCCCACCCCGATGACACGA
>CAYXGD010000183.1:0-4521 GCA_964464425.1 uncultured Thermoplasmatales archaeon | reverse complement strand
TCGACGAGGCCATCATGATCGAGCCGACCGAGACCGAGAGCCTCGAGGAGCTCGATCTGCTCGTCGACGCGCTCAACCAGATCGCCGACGAGGATCCCGAGGTCGTCAAGCACGCCCCTCACAACACGGCCGTGGGACGGGTCGACGAGGTCAAGGCCGCCCGGGAGCCGATCCTGACGTGGGACCAGGCCCAAGCCGACGAGGCCTAGGGCCCCGGCGGGGCGGCCCGGCGACGCGAACGCTTTTCCCCTCCCACGGTTAGCCAGCTCCGCCCATGGCAGCCCCGGCCACCGAGCAACAGGCGGCCAGCACGGCCGAACCCACCGACCCGGCGCCTCCACGCCTGGGTCTGATCGTCAACCCCATCGCCGGCATGGGCGGGGCCGTGGCGCTCAAGGGCACCGACGACCGGGTCGAGGACGCCCGGGCTCGGGGCGCTGAGCCCGTGGCCCACGACCGGGCGGTCCGGTTCCTGGAAGCCCTCCGGCTCGAGGTCGAGGTGCTGACATGCTCTGAGCCGATGGGCGCCGGCGCGTGCCGCGAGGCCGGGCTGGTCCCCGAGATCGTCCTCCAGGTCGCCGCGCCGACGACCGCCCAGGACACCCAGCTGGCCGCCCGCGAGCTGGTGCAGGCTGGCGTGGACCTGCTGTGCTTCCTTGGTGGCGACGGCACCGCCATGGATGTCGCCCAAGCGATCGACCACGAGGTCGCCTGCCTGGGCGTGCCCACAGGCGTCAAGATGAACAGCGGCGTCTTCGCCGAGACACCGGAAGCCGCCGCCAAGGTCGCTCGCGCTTACCTGCAGGAGGAGGCCCAGGCCACCGAGGGGGAGGTGGTCGAGGTCGACGAGGCCGCCCTGGATCGAGGCGAGATCGATCCCGTGCGCCTGGCCAGCCTGATCGTCCCCCAGCACGCGGCGGTGGCTCCGAACAAGGCCCACCCGGGCGGCACGGTCGAGGGCCTGGCCGAGGCCATCGAGGACCGCTTGACCCCGGGGAGCACGTGGGTCCTCGGCGGCGGCTCCACGGTCCAAGCGATCAAGCAGGCGCTGGTGGGCCGGGGTAGCCTGCTGGGCGTCGACGTGATCGAGGTCGACGAGGCGGGAGCGCCCAGGCTGGTGATCGAGGATGCCACCGCGGACGAGCTGGCTGACCTCCCAGGGACGACCCAGCTGGTCCTCTCGCCGATCGGCGGGCAGGGCTTCGTGGTCGGTCGGGGCACCCAGCAGGTCAGCCCGGGGCTCCTGGGGCGGATCGGCTGGGGGAACCTGATCGTGGTCGCCACCCCGGAGAAGCTCAAGGGGTTGGACGGGTTGCGCGTCGACACGGGCGATCCTGAGCTGGATGCCCGAGCGCCGGCCCGGCTCCGGGTCCTCACAGGGCCCGGCTTCCGGCGCCTTATGAACCTCTCATCCGGAGGTCAGCGTTAGACCACCTCTATCGCCCGGTGATGGGCGTCCTGATCTCCCAGGATGCCCCCAACATTGAGACGGTTCTACCAAAGACATTATATAACCGCCAACCGGGTCTTGGGGGTAGACGCCCTGGCTGCTCTGCGGGTTCGGCAACACCTCGCTTTCTTGGCCATGGGCGTCATCTTACCCCCAGCTGGGGGTATCGCTCTCCTTCGGTCCAGACGGCAGCCTCCCAGCCTCGGGCCGCGCCCGTCGTGGGTCAGCTGACAGGACCTTCGAACCCGACGACGTACATGTCCGCCGGGCCGACGTTGGCCTCGGCGTTGACGAAGAACCGGTAGGGGCCATCCTGGGTCATGCCGAGGATCCTGGGGCCGCAGGGACCGGCGACCACCCAGCACGCCACCGCGTAGGGCTCGCCGTCCGGGGAGTCGAACCCGTAGTCGCCCACGGCGGCCGTGTTGGTGGTCCCGGCGACGCCGCCACCGAAGACCGTCGCGGCGCTCGTGCCGAACCAGCTCGGCGACATGTAGGCGTAGACGTGCTCCCCGTTGCTGGGGGCTAGGTCGAGGGTCGCCTCGCCGTCGACCATGCCGCTGGCGGCGAGCGTGTCGACGTGGCCGGCAGGCGTGAAATCGTCGCCGACGAGCATGAAGCCGCCGTCGTGGCTGGTGCTGCCGACGACCTGGACGGGCTTGTTGGCGTGGAGGTGGAGGTTGACCTTGACCTCGCTGGCGCCGGGGATGCTGGCGAAGAACCGGTAGGTGACCTGGTCGGCGGTCCCTGCAGGACCCTGGAACGTGGTGTTCAGGGGGTAGGCGACGCCGACGCCCAGCGACTGCCATCCGGCGACGTTGGGGTCGTTGTCGAAGGTGTAGGTGACCGGACCGTCGGTGGCGACGCGAGCGTCGGTACCATCCTTGATGCTGTCACCGATCATCGAGAAGATGCAACCACCGCATCCCGTGCCGCGGAAGTACCGGACGACGCCGACCACGGCGCCGGCGTCTTGACGGGGTTCGCCGGTGCCGTTGGAGGAGCCGTTGAAGAACCCGGTGACCTTGAAGTGGCTGTCGTTGCGGAGCTGGAACTGCTGGTCCGACCGGATGGCGATCCCGAACGTGTCCCCGTTGAACGTCTCGTGGACGTCGATGTCGTTGGGGAAGTCCTGCTGGGGATGGCTCTCACCAGCTGGGAGCCACGCCAGGGTCGTCGTCACGAGTAACGCCGCGAGCAGCAAAGATCGGACATCCATCAGCCTCGGCCTCCGGCCCCACAGCGGGGGGTGGAGGGAAAACCCTTGCGACGCTGCAACAGGTCGGATGCGAGAGGGGAGAGGCGCCGGCCGGGCGAGGTCGCCCGACCGGTCACGTCGGGCGCCGGTCAGCCGAGCTTGACGAAGGTGGCCTCCGATGGGAAGGCCTGGCCATCGACGTCCTCGTTGACGAAGAGCATGTAGTGGCCAGGCGGTGCGATGGCCCCGTCGCCGGGCATCTGCACCATCAGGGTGACCTCGTCGTCGCCGTCCTGGTTGATGACCTCGGTCACGTTGACCTCGATCCCGCGCTGGTCGGCGTCGAACCCGTGGGTGGTCGCGCCGGGGCGGACCAGCGTGACGGCGTCGACGTCGTGCTCCAGGTTCCCTACCTGGACCGGGACGATCTCACCGTAGCCGGCCTCGGCGGGTGCGCCCATGATCTCCGGCCGGGTGTCGTCGATGAACAGGTACGGGGGCTCGTACAGCTCGAAGGAGCCGTCCGTCACCTGTGGGTTCATGTGCTCGCGCTGCTGCTCGTGGAACGCGGGCAGCGGGACGTGGCCGCCGGCCAGGACGCGGCCGTCGGGGAGGAGCACGGCGGTGCTGTGGTAGACCCGGGGCTTGTCCATAGGGCTCGTGAGGGTCCACTGGTCGGTCTCGGGGTCGTAGATCTCGCCGTTGAGGAAGGCGACATCGGGCGCGCCGTGCATGATCACGTTGTCGTAGAGCCCGCCGCCGATGGCCATGATCGCGCCGTTAGGCAGCAGGACCCCGTTGACGTGCCATCGCGGCAGGTGGTTGGGCGCGGCGGCCTCGGCGGTGGGGCCGTCCGCCCCGAGCGTTTGGAGCTCGGTGGTGTTGGTGGCCACGAAGCCCTGCTGGAGGGTGCCGCCGAAGGTCAGGTACTGGGCCGTGGCGTCGCCGTCCAGGTCGAGCATCAGCGGGACAGAGGCAGCCAGCTGTCGGGCACCGAAGACGCTGTTGTCGTGGACAGTGAAGGTCGCCTCGCCGTCCTCGATCTCGAGCGTCTGCATGAAGCTCCAGATGCCCTGGAGCGGGTGCTCGCCGAAGGGACCCCAGAGGTCCCCGGCGGTGGTGTAGAACTGGTCGCCCTTGTGGGGACCGGTCGGCACCGTGAACATGCGGGGGTACATCGGTAGGTTGGGGATGCGGTCGTGGGTCTCGTCGATCGAGGTTTGGCCGGTCTCCGGATGATCGGGGAACAACTGGCCGACCTCGACGCCCGGGGCCAGCTCCGTGCTGGGATCGTAGGGCGTGATCTCCCCGGTCTCCGGATCGAAGACCTCGAGTCGCGTGTTGTGGGTCTGGAACTGGGCCAGGGTCTGGATGCCCGAGGCGATCAGGGTGTCGCCGTCGGCGGTCTGCAGGGCGCTGGGGTACCAGCGTTCGACGGTCATGTCGGCCGCGTGGTCCCAGGCTCCGCGGAAGGGCTCGTCGTCGGTGCGCTGGAAGCGCATGACCTGCTCGCCGCCCTTGAGGGGGGTCCAACCGGCCGCTTCGATGTCCTCTTGCTCGCCGGAGAGCCCCTGGTCCAGGGTGTGCCACTCGGTCGCGCCGGTGGAGAAGACCGAGCCGCCGGGACCGATGGTGGTCCCGCTGCAGAACATGTCCTGCAGCCCGCCGTCCTCGGGGGACGGGATGGCGACGTTGTACTCGATCCCGTCGTCGGTGAGGTTGTACGACAGCACGCGGCTGCGGCCGTCGATGGGGAAATCGCCGACCATGAAGGTCAGGTCGTCGGGACCGGTCTGCTCCTCCGAGCGGGCCTCCACGCCGCTCCAGTAGACGACGTCGCCGTTCTTGAGGACAGCCAGGTTGACCGCCGGCG
>CAYXGD010000182.1:0-4592 GCA_964464425.1 uncultured Thermoplasmatales archaeon | reverse complement strand
ACAAGGCCGACATCGCCGAGCCCGAGATCCTCGAGGAGCGCATCGAGCAGATCGGTCAGGAGGGGTGGACGGTCATCCCGATCAGCGCCGACAAGGACCAGAACCTCGCGGCGCTCAAGGATGTGCTCTACGAGCACCTCGATTTGATCCGCATCTACCTCAAGCCCCAGGGCAAGGAAGCCGACATGGAGGAGCCCCTGGTCGTCCGTCGAGGCTCGACGATCGGTGAGGTCTGCGACCATCTCCACCGGGACATGCGGCGCCGGTTCCGGTACGCCATGGTGACCGGGCCCTCAAGCAAGTTCCCGGAGCAGCGGGTCGGGACCGAGCACGTGCTGGAGGATCAGGACGTGCTGACCATCATCACGCGCAAATGAGCCCTGGTTCCGTCGGCGGTTCTGGCCTTAGACCTCGATCCGCTCGACGCCCATGGCTTCCAGGCGCTCGGCCAGCTTCTGCTCGTCGCTCGTCGCGTTGCGCTGCACCACGAACCCCTGGCAGCCGGGGGTCCCGTCGATGGCCATCTGCAGGGTCTCGTCGGTGATCGGTTCCTTGGTCGCCCAGTTCGGGATCACGTGACCAGGCGCTACCTCGCCGGCGAGGACCAGGTCGTTGAGCTGGGGGCAGTAGTGCCCACCCCCGACCCAGAGGATCGGGTCGGCGTCGAGCGGCTGGGCCTCGAGCACGGTCTGGGCAAGGATGCGACCGGCGGCCTCGTCGTCCCACTCGTCCTCGCTCGAGCCCAGCTCCAGGAACACCGTCGGGGCCTCCAGGTACGGGCCGTGATGGGTGGCCTCGAGGGTCACCTCGTACCCGTCGGGCTCGTGGTCTGCGATCGTCTGCAGCATGCCGCCCATCCACCGGGGCCGGGTCGGGACCACGGTGCCCTCCCGTCCCCCGTAGGGGGCCGCGTTCCAGTTGCCGATCGGGTGGACCGAGAGCGAGGGCGTGCCGCTGGCCGCCTTGTGACGCGAGAGGAAGACCACCAGCTCCGGGTCGGTCAGGGACGGCGGCAGCTGCTGGTGGAGGTTCTCGTGGGTGATGTGCATGTCGTCGATGGTGACCAGGCGCAGGTCCTCGTGGGCCAGCACGTGGCGGCCGTCGAACAGGCCCAGCTCTTCCCAGTCCACGAGCTCGCGGAGACGGTCGGCGATGTTGACCGAGGCGTTGTCCGCCAGGCTCTCGACCAGCAGGCGCATCGCGTGGCCAAACAGGCCGGCAGCCTTGAACGTGCCGGCCTCACCCGGTGCTCGTCCCGTTGCCCTCGGCCGTCGTGTCCCCGGGAGGTGCGGTGAGGACCAGCAGCGTCCGGTTACCCTCGGTCAGCTCCAGGGTCCACCCGGGCGCCAGCAGCTCGTCGACGACGATCGTCCCGTTCCGGTCAGCCAGCTGCACACGGATCGGGTGCCGCCCCGGGTCGCTCGGTGGTGCAGGCTCGTCCCCCGGCGCCCCGGGGAGCACCGGTCCATCGTCGATCGGTTGCCCGCGCAGGAAGCGGACGACGTCCCGGACCGTCGATGCCTCGGTCACGTTGCCGGTGTCGGCGTTGACGAACGCGGTGAACGCGACGCCCGCGCTGTCCCGGGGGACGGCCTTGACGTGCCAATAGAGCACGTCGTCCACGACGGTAGGGACCGGCTCGCTGACCGTCATCCGTGACCAGTCGACCCGGGGGTTGTCCTTCCTCAGGAACTGGGCGGCCTTGGAGGGTCCGAGCAAGCTGGACCCGGGGTCGAGCTTGAGCACGGCGGCCTCGCCGGTGCGGGCGTCCAGGGTCCAGACCTGGAAGACGCCCTCGGCCTTCCCGAAGGGTTCGGCGGCCAGGAAGTACCGGATCCCGTCCTCGGTGAGCACGGTGAACGGCTGGTCGTTACCCTCGCCCGGGACCGGTGCGAGCTCGAGCTCGCCCTCGTGGGTGAACAGCTTGTTGAGGATCCCGTTCACGTACCGCATGCTGTTGACCTCCTGGCGGGCCAGGTCGTACGGGTAGAACGGTTGGCCCTCGAGGACCGGATGCTCGGCCGCCTCCTCTGGATCAAGCATCGTGATCTCGCAGGCTTCGTCGATCAGGGCGACCCCGGCGAACACCGGGACCGAGTAGAAGGTCGGGAACCGCCACCGGTGCTCGTACTCGACCATGGGGATCGCTCCGTAGAGCTCCCCCTGGTGCAAGAGGTAGAAGGGATCCTGGTAGTCGGCGAAGAAGCGCTCCTTGTGGAGCACCCAGGCCAGGTTGTCGGTGATCTGCATGCCAGGCCCGCAGGCCATCGGACGCTCGACGATCTGGATCTTCTTCTCGGTTGTCGTCATGTCCACGAACGCCGCGCCGGCCTGCTGGGCGATCAGCGTGTTCACGGCCCCGTCGGGCCTCAACGCGAAGCTCCAGGTCGGGGTCCCGTTGACGAACGCGATGTCGGCCCCGGCCAGGGTGTGGCGCGGGAACTGGAGGCTGTTCGAGGCGAACTGGGTCCCCACCGACTTGGGCAGGATCCTGGGTGCCGATGGCTCCACCGACGGCAGCCTCTCCAGCTCGGCGGCCCGGTCGTCGGTCCGCTCGGCCAGGGCAGCCCCCTGGTAGAGGTTGCCCAGGACCGGGAAGACGATGAACCCGAGGACGAGGAAGACCGCTGCCAGCCGGGCCGAGGCCTTCTGCCACGGGAGATCCCCGCCGACGTCGAACCTGGCCAGGATCCAGCCGCCTGCGAGGCTGGCCCCGGCCAGCAGGCCACCCCAGAGGGGACCAGGTTGGATGAACGTCAGCCCGTAGATCAGGCCGTGCCACCAGGGGCGGGTGAACCAGATCGCTGCCGCGGCCATGAGGACGAGCGCTCCGAGCAGGGCCCAGGCCCGACCCGGGCCAGGGGTGGGGGAGGGCTCCTCGTCGGCCAAGCGCACCAGGTCATCGTCGAACGGGTCGGCCATCGGCGACCCATCGCGCCGTGCCTACTTCAAGGGGGCTGGGTTGCCCTCGTCGCCCTGCCTGAGCTCACGCCAGCCGCGGGCCAGGGGCTCGGAGAGCTGGGCGTCGGCTGCCAAGCTCCCGGCGAGCGCCTCGAAGCCCTCCTCGGGGAGGACCTCGCGCGCCCGTGCCAGCAGCTCGGCGGCGGTGTCCAGGTGCGCCTGGGCGGCTTCCTCCCGCCCCTCGGCGAGGGTGAGGCCGGCAAGGCGGATCGAGGCTTCCAGCGCAGCGTGGGAGCCCGCGTGCCAGGGCTGGTCCGGCCGCTGGAAGCTCCCGAGGGTCACGGCCTCCTCCAGGGCAGCCGCGGCTTCCGGGTCGTCGTGCTCCCCCAGGTGGATGCCCAGGGCCAAGCCGGCCCGGGCGGCTTCCCGCCGAGGCACGTCCCCGGCGTCCCTCAAGGGTGGGCGGCCCATGTCGACGCCGCGGCGCCAGGCGGCCACGGCGCCCTCGAGATCCCCGGCCTCGGCTCGGGCCCGGCCGAGGGCCACGGTCAACATGCTGACGAGGTCCGGGAACCCCCGGTCGTGGGTCTCGGCCAGGTCCAGGCCCTGCTCGATCACGGGCAAGGCGTCCCGGGGTTGGTCGGCGGCCAGCAGGACCCGGGCCAGGTCCAGGCTCGCCCAGGCGGCCGTGGCCACCCCGTGGGAGGTCCCGGCCGCTTGGCCCAGCTCGATGGCGTCCCGGTAGCACGCCTGAGCTTGATCGAGCCGGTCGTGGTGGACGTAGGCATCGGCCTGGGCCCAGGTGGCCTCAGCCGCGATCCTCAAGCTCCGTGGCGTCCCGGCAGCCTCCCCCAGATCCCTGGCCTTCTCCCGCCAGGCTCGCGCCTGGCGGTCGTTGGGCGCTTGGGCGCCTAGGCGAGCTGCCACCTCCGTGGCCACCTCGTGCCCCTTGGGGGTCCCCAGGGCCTCGGCCACGTCCAGGGCCTCCTCCCAGCGGTCCCGGGCCGCGGCCAGGTCCCCCTCGGCGTCCAGCTGGAGGGCCTCGTCCAGCAGGGTCCTGAGATCCTCGGGCAGGTCCTCGTGGGTCACGGGTCGCCCTCCTCTGCCAGCAGGTCTGCGATCCACGCGTCAGGGTCCGAGGCCTCGTGCTCGGGCCAGCTAGCGGGTAGGGCCCGGCGGTCGTCCAGGCTCCAGTGCCTTGGGTCGAGGACGGTGTAGGGCTCCAGCCGGATCCGTCCCGCCTCGTCACGTGTCAGCTCGAGGTCGGCATCCAGGATCAGGGTGGTCCCGATGGTCCGGGCGTCGTCTTGCGCGTCGTCCATGCCGGGGCCGGCTGCCGGGTCGTGCTCGGTGACCAGGTAGCCGGTCGCCTGGGTCTCGAACGCTCGGGCGCCGTCCTCGAGGGGGCGTTCCGTCACGATCTCGAAGCTCTCCGGGACCAGACGGATCGAGGCGAGGTTCCCGCCGGCACCGGACAGGTTGTTCAAGCAGGCTTGCAGCTTGGCCAGCACTTCCCGCCGGGTCGCGTCGTCGTGATGGTCAGCCACGCGGTCGATCCCCCGATCCTGCCAAGAGCTGCCACCCTGCCTCGCGCCTGACCATCCAGAACGTGGAGATCCCCCGTTGGACCGGACCGTCCCCCTGGTCGATGGCCAGCTCGACCTCCACCCGGGCCCGATCCCCGATCGTCT
>CAYXGD010000181.1:0-4637 GCA_964464425.1 uncultured Thermoplasmatales archaeon | reverse complement strand
CGCGCCATCGCCGACATCGCCGGGATCAGCAAGGACGAGGTCAACCGGTACCTCACCGAGCAGGTCAACGAGCTCTACCGGCTCGACCGGCTCAAGCACGTGCGTGCCCGCAACCGGCCCTTGTACAACCACCTGATCACCTCGGGCCCGCCGAGGGTCGAGGAAGGGGATTGGGCCGGCATCGAGGCCAACACGAGCAAGTTCAAGATCTTCAAGGCGGTCTCGGCCAAGTACGGGTACGTCGTCGACCCGGCTCCCGAGAAGCACCGGATCGTCGACATCGAGTACGTCGGCATCGAGGAGATGTCCTACGACCGGCAGGGCATCGTGTTCTCCTTCCAGGAGCCTGTCCTGTACCTGGACCACTACCGGCCCAGCACGTGACCAACGCAGGCCGGGCGTTCCCAGATCCCTCCCCGAGCCTGGGCGCTGGCGCCCCGGCCTCAGGGTCCCGCACGGACGACCGTAGGCGTGGCCAGGAGGTCGTAGGGCCCCACGAGGGCCCCCTGGCCGGCGGCCCCGGGTCCGACCAGTTGACCGGTCAGGCTCTCGGGTGCCTGGCTCGAGACCGCGCCCGTGGCGTTGGTCTGCTCGTGGGAGCTGATCAGCGCCAGGTGCAGGTACTCCATCCGGTCGGCGGGGGCATGCCAGTACCGGACGAACCCGCTGGATCGCGTCTCGTTCTGGCCGGTCGTCGATCCCTGGGTACGGGCCGAGAGGTTCCCCCCGGTGGCCTGGCTCTCGAAGACCGCCCCGCCGGCCGGCGAGGTGGTGAGGCTGAGGTTCACCGTCCCCTGGGAGACGTTCCAGCCCCGCTGGGCGAACGCCTGCGCGACGGGCTGCTCGTCGGACAGGCCCTCCAGCAGGAACAGCTCCTCGAGGGCCTGGCTGGCTTGCAGGCCCTCGGGAGGTTCGACCTCGAGGGCGAGGAGGTGGAGGCTCCAGCCGCTGGCGCCCCGGGTCAAGCCGCCGGTGTTGCACCGGACCGTGAGCACCTGGAGCGCGGCCTGCTCGATGGGGCCGGCGCCTGTCGCCTGGCCTTGGTAGGGCACGAGGGTGAACCCGTCAGGGATCAGAGCCCGGGCTTGCTCGGCGTCGACCGGGACCCGAAGCTGGGCGTCCCGGCAGGCCTGACCCTGGAGCAGGAAGGGTGCCGGTGGCCTCCGTTCGACCTCCGTGGTCGTGTTCCCCGCTGACAAGCCGGTCCCTGTGCCGGCGCCTTCGTCGTGCTGGCCGCCGTCCCCCGGGTCGTCGGACGGGTCTGGCGAGGGGGCGCGGTCTGGGCTCTCCTGGCCGCCGATGCAGCCGGCGCTGGTCGCGAGGAGCAGCAGGCCGGCGGCCAGGAGGACGCGGGTCATGGGCCGCCGGCGCCTCGTTGGTCGTCGGGGAACTCGACGAGCTCGATCAGCGTCTTGAACGTGCCCTTGGGGTGGACGAACGCGATCCGCGAGCCCTCGACGCCAGCCCGGGGCTCCTGGTCGATCAGCTCGAGACCCTGGTCCTCGACCTCCTCCATGGCCCGGGGGAGGTCGTCGACCTCGAAGGCCAGGTGGTGGAGGCCCCCGCCTCGCTTGTCCAGGTGGCGAGCGATAGGGCTCTCGTCGTCGGTGGGCATCAGGAGCTCGACCTTGGTGTCACCGACCCGGTAGATGATCGTGCGCACGCCCTGATCCTCGACGACCTCGGTCGTCGGCGTCTGGCAGCCAAGCACGCCCTCGAGGACGCTACGTGCCTCGTCCTCATCCTCGACAGCGATCCCGATGTGATCGATCCGGCGGACCCGCATCGAGCCAGGAAGGGGGGCCGCAAGGGAAAAACCCGGTGCCGACACGCCCGCCAGGGGCGCAGAGGGCTTCTTCGCGGGCAGACCTTCTCCCCGACCCATACCTCTAAGTACCCGCAGGGCCCAGGAGGGACCGACCGCCATGCCCGACACCATGACCCCTTGGGACCAGGACCCGGAGCTCGCCCGGGAGGCCCTGGACGCGCTGCTGGAGATCGCCTGGGACGGGAACCCGGCCGATGTCATGGCTGCCCTCCGGGAGGAGGCCGCCACCCTCTCCGAGCAGGATCGATCCCGGATGCTTGAAGGGTTGTTGGACCGGCAGGTGCTGGCCGACGAGCTGGAGCAGGCCAAGCGCGGGGAGCTCGAGATCCCCCACGTCCTGCCGCTGGACGGCGGCCAGACCGAGATGGTCGACAGGGCCTTGGACCCGCTGACCCGGCTGATCGAGCCGTCGGCCCACGAGGCGGTCAGCGACCTGGATCCCAACCAGCGAGCCCACATCCTCTTCAAGGCGGTCAACCGCCAGGGCTGAGGCCAGCACCGTTATAGCCCGGACGTCGATAGCCACGTGATGCCCCGGGCCAGGATCCTTGCGCTTGCGATCCTCGTGTCGATCAGCGTGGCGGCCGGCTGCCTTGGGACCGAGACCGACGCGGACCAGGGGCCGCCAGGTGCACCCGCCAGCGGCCTGGCGTCCGACGGGACGGTCGAGCTCCACCTCACCCAAGCGATGGGCCTGACCCGGGCGGCTCCCGTCGAGGAGGAGCCCCAGCGGGTCGGCGTCGGCGACTTCTACGCGACGTGGACCACCGGTGACGAGCAACCGACGTGGACCGGTGCCCCCCTGGAGGGGAACCTGCTCGTCGAGAACGCGACGCTGACGTTCTTCTACACCAGCGACACCGCAGTGGCCACGACCGGTCCCGAGGACCAAGGCTTCCCGGAGTTCGTCGTCTACGTCGGTACCGAGGCCGCGCCCATGGGCTGGGCCAGCCTGCAGGGGCCCGACGTGGTCCAGCAGGGCGAGATCGTGCAGATCAACGCGACCTTCTCCCTGCCCACCGGCGGGCTCGTCCTGCCGGCAGGGGCTGAGCCCGTGGTCAAGATCGCCCCGGTCCAAGCCCAGCAGCAGGAGGGCTCGAGCATGCAGATCCTGGTGAACAGCACCCGGACACCCAGCCGAGCCACCCTCTCAGCCAGCCCCATCGAGCTGGAGACAAGCCAGGCCGAGCAGGTGCTCGACGAGGCCGGGACCCTGGCCGGGTCGGCCTACGCCCTGGGTCAGACCGAGGGGGCGACCTCGCAGACCTACGAGATCGAGGTGCCCGATGGGGCCCTTGGTCTGACCGCCCAGCTCGAGCGGACGACCGGCGCCGGCGTGGCCGACATCGACCTAGAGGCCCGTGGGCCCGACGGCGAGGTGGTCGCGATGAGCGTCACCCCGGAGGACGACGAGGGGCTTGGCTTGTACGCCCCGAACCTGGCAGCCGTGGGCCCGGGGACCTGGCAGCTGAGGGTGACCAACTACGGCAACGTGGCCGTCCAGTTCACCCTGCAAGCCCACCTGCTCCACCCCGCAGCAGCTAGCCGCTGACCGACCGGGAACCTTGATAAGGAAGACCTGAGTTCGGGCACCCCCGTTGCCGACGTCGCCTAGCCTGGTAGGGCGCAGCACTGGAAATGCTGTGGTCTTATGGCCTCGGGAGTTCAAATCTCCCCGTCGGCGCTTCTTCGGACAGCACGGGCCACAGCGGCGGTGCTGTCCGAAGAAGCTCCACGAACGCCAGGACCACCCGCTACGAGGCGTTCGTGTGAGCCGCCGGAATAGGCGACGCCGCGGTCTGTCCGGCGGGAGTGCGAACCGCAAGGCACCACAACACACCTTTCGTACGAACCACCGGACTAGGCGGAAACGCGATCTGTCCGGCGCAAGCACGAAGGGTAGGCACCACAGCGAAGCTGCCGCTTAGAAGTCCCACGAACCGCCGCGTCCTTGCTGCCGCCCTCGGCCGGTCACACCTTCGGCCGGAGCACCCGCTCGATGTAGACCTCGGCGACCTCGACCTTGCTGGGGGCGCCCTGGATCTCGAGCAGGCCCTTGTCGTAGGCTGCCAGCCAGGCCATCGGGCCCTTCCCGGCCAGGTCCTCGAAGGCCTTGCGGGGGATGGAGATGGAGAGCGGGGGCGCCATCCCCTGCCGGGGGGTGATCTCGCCGGTCGAGGTGTCCACCACGAACCGTGCCGGGTCGGCCCCGCCCAGCGCGAGCTCGACCTTGCGAGGCACGGGCGCGCCGTGGAGCACGCCGCTGTCGATCAGCCCTTCGAGCTGGCCCTGGAAGCGCGTGACGGCGGGGATCTCGAGCATGGCCCGGAAGATGGGGGGCTCAACCCTCGTGAGCTTTGCCGTTCTTGGTTCGGTTGCCGGACGAACGGGTCGTCGCTGACAGGCTCCACGTCACGCCTTTCCACCCCCGTTCCCTCCTGGAGGCGGCAGGTCTCACCAGCGGGCTAGGACCTCTGGGGGCATCTCGACACCCTTTTGATGGGAGGCCCGCGATGACCCGCTGAGGGTTCAGAGTGACGTCCCGAACGCCCAGCCTCCTCCTAGGTCTCATGATGCTGACCTCCATCCTCGCGATCACGCCAAGCGCGGTCGCCGAGATGGAGGCACCCACGCTCTCCGGTTCGCCCGCCATCGACGGCAACGTCGAGGAGGCTGAATGGGGTATCGCTCCGAGCTACACGTTCAACTCCCCCCGAGCTGGCAGCTCGACGATCCGGATCGGAGCCCTGGACGGCGGGGAGCTGGCCATCGGGCTCGTCCTGGCAGACTCGACACCGGATGCCTCCGG
>CAYXGD010000180.1:0-4651 GCA_964464425.1 uncultured Thermoplasmatales archaeon | reverse complement strand
TGGCCATCTCGCCCGACGGCCAGCGCGTGGCGGTCTCGGCCTCCACCGGGAACGTCGTCCACATCTTGGACGTGGACACGGGTGAGGAGCTCTGGCGGTTCGACTCCGGCGATTCGCCCCACGAGAACGTGTACGCCGCGGGCGGCACGAAGATCATCCACGCCAGCATCGGCCGGGTCTACACCCCCACCGACCGGCCGGTGCTCCAGGACCCGAGCAAGGGTGCCCAGTACTTCCAGATCGTCTCCACGACCACCCGTGAGATCGTCGAGCGCGTCGACATGGGCGAGGAGCTCGAGGAAGCCGGTTACCCGGACATGAGCTCGGCGGTGCGGCCGATGACGCTGACCCCCGACGAGCGCTACGCCTACCTGCAGGTCAGCTTCTTCCACGGCTACGTCAAGTACGACCTCGAGGCCATGGAGGTGGTCGACGTCGTCGAGCTGCCCAACCTCGTGCCGAACATGCCGCGCGAACAGTACCTGCTGGACTCGGCCCACCACGGCATCACGCTCAACGAGGCCGGAACGAAGCTCTGCATCTCGGGCACCATGTCCGATTACGCGGCCATCGTCCCGGTCGACGACCCGCAGGATCACACCCTCCACGTCAAGGAGGACGGCAAGTCCTACTGGTCCACGCTCACCGACGACGGCGAGCACTGCCTGGTCTCCTGGAGCGGCATCGACCAGGTGTCGGTCTTCTCCTTCGCCGACGAGGAGGAGGTCGACGTGATCGACGTCGGTGACCATCCCCAGCGGGTCCGCACCGGCGAGGTCGACAGCGACTGGTACCAGGCGCAGACCGGTCCCTGACCCTCAGGCCCCCTCCGGGGCCCCGACGGCTTCGCTGATCTCGAAGAGGTGGCCGTCGGGGTCACGGAAGAACGCCCGGATCTCCCCGCCGTGGTCCACCGGCTCGGTCAGGAAGGTGGCCCCTCGCGCTTGCAGGGTCTCGAAGGCTGCCTGGCAATCCGGCACCCGGATCGTCATCGCGTGGCTGACCCTGTCGGGGTCCCGGGGCGGGGCCATGGAGACCTCCGGCTTGTCCTCGGTGGGGCCACCGCCGGTCACCAGGACGAGCCAGGCGCCCTGGAAGTCGAACACGGCGGTCGTCCCCCCGTAGGTCCTGTAGAGGTCGGCGCCCAAGACATCCTCGTACCACCGCTGGGCGCGGGCCAGATCGTCGACGACGAGGAGGTGCGAGAGGATCATCCCCTCGCTCGGGAACGCAGCCATGCCCGGTGATGCCCGGGGTGGCCCTTGAGGGGACCGCTTGCTCCCCGCGGCGCGGTAGAGGGCCGACCGAGAGCTTTTGGACCGACGAGCCCCTGCCCCTGCTATGACGAGCTTGGATGGCAAGGTCGCGCTGGTGACCGGTGCGGCCTCGGGGATCGGACGTGCCAGCGCGCTGGCGTTGGCCGAGGCCGGGGCGACCGTTGTGGCGGCAGATGTCGACGATAAGGGCCTCGAGCAGACGGTGCTGGCCGTCGAGGACGCGGGTGGTCGCGCGCAGGCCGTGACCTGTGATGTGACCCAAGAGGGCGACGTCGAGGCCGCGGTCCAGGCCGCCCTTGACGTCGACGGCCACCTGGACATCGCCCACAACAACGCGGGCATCGAGGGGCCGCTGGCCAAGCTCCCGGACATCAGCGTCGAGGACTTCGACCAGGTCATCGCCGTCGATCTCAAGGGTGTCTTCCTGGGGCTCAAGCACCAGATCCCCATCATGGCCGAGCAGGGCCACGGCTCGATCATCAACACGGCCAGCGTGGCCGGGTTGGTGGCCAACCAGGGCGCCGCGGCGTACAGCGCGGCCAAACATGGCGTGGTCGGCCTGACCAAGACCGCCGCCGCCGAGTGGGCGCGCAAGGGCGTCAGGATCAACGCCGTGTGCCCCGGCTGGACCCGCACCTCCATGGTCGACCGCGTCGACGAGCGCAACGAGCGCGTCAAACAGAACTACCTGGCCGCCGTGCCGGCCAACCGGCTGGGCGAGCCCGGGGAGATCGCGGCCTTGGTCGTGTTCCTCGCTGGCGACGAGGCGGCCTACCTGAACGGGGCCGCGTTGCCGATCGACGGCGCCTGGACCGCGGTGTGAGCGGGCCTCACCGCCTGCGCCGACCTGCCAGGGCCAGGGCACCCAGGGCGAGGACGACGATCCCAGCGCCGAGGCCGGGGGTGCCGCTCGGCTCCGGTACCGGCCCGTCGCCGCCCTCCCCACCCTCGCGATCGCTGGGGGGCTCGGGCCCGTCGAGGCGGACCTCGTCGACCGCGCTCCACACGCCGTCGGAGGCGGTGACGCGGAGCAGCTTGTCCCCTTGACCCGCCAGGAAGGCCTGGTCCACCGTCAGCGCGGTGTCGGTGAGGTCGACCGCGATGTCGTACCAGCTCTGGCCGTCGTCGGGGCTTGCCACCACGGTGAAGGTGAGGTTGTCCCCATCGGCATCGCTGGCGTCCCAGGCAAGCCGGAGGGAGGCAGGGGCCGTGTCGACCTCGAGGCCGTCGGCAGGAGCCGTGATCTGGACCGTGGGCGTCGTCCTGCTCACCGGCTGGGTGGCCAGGGTCCCGCTGGGGCCTTCGAGCACGAGGGCGGCCGTCCCGTCGACCCGCGGCACACCGAACCCGAACGAGACCGCCGAGAGGTTGCGCTCCTCGTCGTCGTGGAACGTGAGGTCGAAGGGGTAGCGGGCCAGCGCGTCCCCGGCGGCATCCTGGAGCACCAGGGCGTAGGCGCCCTGATCCTGGGTGGTGAGGTCGGGCACACCGTCCAGGGTGAACCCAGGCTCGAACAAGGCCCCCTGCCCGGCGGCCCCGTCGAGGACGATGCCGCGGACCATGAACAGGGGCGGGTCGGCCCGTTCCTTGAGCGCCGAGAGCAGGTGCCAGTAGGTGCACTGCTCGATCCAGTAGTCCTTCGAGAGGCTCACGGCTCCCATGAGGCCGGGCTTGCGGAGGTGGGCCTCGTGCTGGTTGCCGCCGCTCTGGGTCACCTGGATCCCCGTGCCCAGGTTGCCGGTGTTGTGGTAGTCCTTGGCGCACAGGGCGACCATCTCGTCCTTGGACCAGAGGTGACGGGGCAGCGTGTGGACGATCTCGTGGGCCACGTCCCAGTGGTCGCCGTCCTCGCCCACGAAGACACCCTTGGTGCCCGGTGCGAAGGCGATGGCGTCCTTGTGGCCGAAGGTCGTCATGTTCACGCTGGGGATCATGAGGACCACGCGGGAAGGGGCACCCTGGCCGCTTCCCGCTTCGGTGCCCATCTGCCACCCGCCGGCGCGCATCTGGTTCTCGACCTTGGCGCGCAGCAGGTTCGCCTCGCAGCCCCAGACCTCCCGGGACTCGATGAAATCGTCCAGACAGAGCTTGTTGACCGCCCGGAGCTCGTCGAAGAGGTCGTGCTCGATGGGACGGGTGACGGTGGAGGCCTGGCCCGGTGCTAGGGGGAAGAAGTCGGGCACGTCGGTGGCGTAGACGGCTGCCACGTTGCGGGCCTTGGTCACGAGCTCCTGGGCTTCAGCGGCCGTGTAACGGGAGAGGAAGGCCGCTGCGAAGTAGACGCGGTGGTCCGGCATCTCGGTGGCCTGCCCAGCCACCGTGACGCTGGTCCCGGGGACCTTGTAGCCGGTGACGGTCTCGACCAGGTCCATGGTGAGCGTGTAGGGGCCCGGCGCGATCAGGAAGGAGCCCTCGGGCACGCCGGTGGGTGTGGGGATGTCCACGTCGAACCCCGTGTCGCCGATGCAGTCACCTCGGATCCGGGCCATGCCGGCGTCGTGCCGGTAGACGACCTGCTCGCCGGCGCTATCCTTGAGCGTGATGTGGACCTCGACGGGGACCTCGACGATGCCGAGGACCTTGCCCTCGTAGTGGATCTTCTGCCATCGGTCGGCCTTGATCCCGCTGACGACCGTGGGCTTCTGGGCCACCATGTCCAGCTCGGCGGTCAGGGAGGTCGGGCCGTGGACGACCAACCGCTTGCCCGGCTTGTCGACGAAATCCGGGTCGTCCTGGTAGACCGCCTGGACCGGTTGGAGGGCCCCCTTGACGTCCGTGGCTCCACACTCGAGCTCCTCGCCGTAGATCTCCGGGCGGGGCGTGTCGCGCGGGTCGTCGGACGTGCCGTCCCCGTCTGAGGTCTGGCTGCCCCCCTCGCCGGTGGCCGTCGTCGTCCCGCCGGGTGGGCTGTAGGAGGGGTCATCCCAGTCCTCGTGGGAAGGCGGCTGGTAGGGGGCTGTCCCCCCGGTGTAGACCCGGGTGACCTCGTAGCTGCCGTCCGTGACGACGACGGTGATGGTCCCCGGGTGCTCAGCCGCGTCGTGCGGGCAGGCCTCCTCGTCGTCGTGGCGCCACTCGGAGGTGTTGCCGCTGGACGTGAAGAACGCCCCGCACGGGCCCGCGTCGGTGAGGGTCCACGAGAACGAGAGCGGATCCCCATCAGGGTCGTTGGCTTCCACGCTGTAGTAGTTGAAGGGTGGGGCCAGGATCGACGTGATCCTGCTGACGTGAGGCGCGTGCTCGCCCTGGGAGGCCACAGGCCCCACCAGGAGGCTGGTGAGGAGGACGGTCGCGAGCAGGGCCACGGTGGCCCACCTGGCAGGAGGACGGGGTGCATCCCGCATGCGCCGGGTCGGCTGGCCGCGGTATTTAGC
>CAYXGD010000179.1:0-4664 GCA_964464425.1 uncultured Thermoplasmatales archaeon | reverse complement strand
TCCTGTCCAAGGGCCACTGCGCCCCGGGCCACTACGCGATCCTGGCCGAGCTCGGCTTCTTCGATCGCGAGGAGCTGTGGAACCTGCGACGCATCGACAACCTGCTCCAAGGCCACGTCGACATCAAGGTCCCCGGCTGCGACATGAGCACCGGGAGCCTGGGCCAAGGTCTCTCCTTCGGCAACGGCCTGGCCCTGGCCGCCAAGCAGGACAAGAAGGGCTTCCACACCTGGGTCATGGTCGGTGACGGCGAGGTCCAGGAAGGCCAGATCTGGGAGGCCGCGATGACCGCGGCCCACCGCAAGCTGGACAACCTGACCTGCATCCTCGACTACAACAAGATCCAGATCGATGGGTTCGTCAACGACGTCAAGGGTGTCGAGCCCCTGGCGGCCAAGTGGCGCGCGTTCGGCTGGCACGTCATCGAGATCGACGGCCACAACTTCGAGGACATCGAGGCCGCCTACGAGGAAGCCCTGGCCACCAAGGGCAAGCCCACGCTGATCCTGGCCCACACCGTCAAGGGCAAGGGCGTCTCCTTCATGGAGAACCAGGCCGAGTTCCACGGCCGAGCGCTCACCGAAGAGGAGATGGTCCAGGCCATGAACGAGCTGGGCGAGGAGGTCGTTGCCTGATGGGCAAGGCCGTGTCCCTCTCGGAGAACGCCGAACGCAAGCCCGAGCCCATCCGCAACGGGTACGGACGCGGCCTGCTCGAGGCCGGGCGCCAGGATGACACCATCGTCTCCCTGGACGCCGACCTCGCCGGCTCGACCCGATCCCAGTGGTTCGGCGAGGAGTTCCCCGATCGGTTCTATCAGATGGGGATCAGCGAGCAGGACATGATCGTGACCGCCGCCGGCATGGCCTCGGCCGGCAAGCACGCCTTCGCCAGCACCTTCGCCATCTTCAGCGAGCGCGCCTTCGAGCAGGTGCGCACCACCGTGGCCCGGATGAACCTCAACGTCAAGGTCATCGGCAGCCACGGTGGCATCCTCACCGGCCAGGACGGCTCCAGCGCCCAGGCCGTCGAGGACCTCGGCATCTACAGGACCGTCCCCAACATGCGGGTCCTGTGCCCCGGCGACGTGGTCAGCGCCGAGAAGGCCACCATGGCCCTGGCCCAGACGCCGGGCCCGGCCTACATGCGGACCACCCGTGCCAAGGTCCCGATCCACACCCCCGAGGATCTCGACTTCGAGGTCGGCAAGGGGTACACGTTCCGCGATGGCGACGACGTCGCCCTGGTCGCCTGCGGCCCTATGGTCAGCCGGGCCATGGACGCCGCCCAGACCCTCGAGGACCGAGGGATCTCGGCCCGCGTGGTGGACATGCCGACCCTCAAGCCCATCGACGTCGACCTCGTCGAGGAGCTCAGCCGCGACGTCGGCCGGATCCTCACCTGCGAGGACCACAACATCTACGGCGGGCTCGGGTCGGCCGTGGCCGAGGCCCTGGTCGAGACCCGGCCGTGCCGCATGGACCGCCTGGGCGTCCAGGACACCTTCGGCGAGTCCGGTCTGCCCGAGGAGATGTACGCGAAGTACGGCCTGACGCCGGACCACGTCGTCGAGGCTGCCGAGGCGCTCGTCAAGAGCAGCTGATGGCCTAGCCCTCCAGGCGTTCCTCCAGCAGCTCCCTGGCCTCCCGAGCGTCGGCTCGGCCTTGCGTCTTGGCCATCACCTGGCCGACAAGGAAGTTGATCGCACCGTCCTTGCCTTCGCGCACCTTCTCCACGACCTCCGGGTGAGCCTCGATGACCTCGGCCACGATCCCTTCGAGCTCGACCTCGGTGGCCAGCTCCTTGGCCAGGCCCTCCCGGGCACCCTTGCCGTCCAGGGCATCCCGGAGCAGCCGGGTGAAGACCTGCTTGGTGATGTCCCCGTCATCCCAGGCCTCGGCGAGCTCGACGATGAGGTCGGCCTCCACCTCGAGGTCGGAGAGCCGGGTGTCGCGGTAGTCAAGCTCGGCTCGGAGGCGCTGGACGGCGATGTCGATGGCTCGGTCCTGGCTGATGGTCGCCCGGAGCTGATCGAACAGATCCTCCAGGGCCTCGTCCTCCAGGACAGCCAGCGCCTCGCCGATCTCCAGGCCGAGCTCCTGGGCCAGCTCGCGGACCGTGCCCGGGATCCCCGGTCCATCCGACGGGCCTGGATCGTGGGTCTCGGTGTCCAACGGGAGCAGGTCCGGGTCGGGCATGTACCGGTAGTCGCCGACCGTCTCCTTGCGGCGCATGGCGTGCGTGGTGCCCTTGCCCTCGTCGAAGTGCCGGGTCTCCTGGACGATGGTCTCGCCGGCGTCGACGGCCTCAGCCTGGCGTTGGACCTCGAAGGCGGCGGCCCTTGCGGCGTTGCGGCCCCCGACGACGTTCTTGACCTCGACCCGGTCGCCGCCGTGGACCGAGACGTTCACGTCGGCCTTCAGCTCGGCGCCCTCCCGCAGGATCCTGGCGCGCTCCAGGGTCAGCCGGAGCACGCGCAGCCAGGTCGCGACGTCCTCCGGTTCGGTGAGATCGGGCGCTGTGACGATCTCCACCAGCGGCGTCCCCGAGCGGTTGAGGTCCACGTGCCGAGCCTTGGGGTCGAAGGCACCTGGGTCCTCCTCGATGTGGGCCTCGATGATGCCGACGTCCCAGAACCGGCCGGCGGTCCCCAGCGGCGTCGAGGTGCGCTGGTAGTTGTTCGGCAGGTCGGGGTACACGTAGTGCTTGCGCTGGAAGACCGGCGCCTGGGTCAGCTGGCATCCAAGCAGCCGGGTGGTCGTCACGGCCAACGCGAGGGCGCGCTCGTTGACCCCTTGCGGCCGGGCGCCCGGTTGCCCGGTGCAGGTCGGGCACACGGCCCTGTTGGGTTCCCGGGGCGCATCGGCTGGGCAGGGGCAGAAGAGCTTGGCTCGCGTGGCCAGGGGGACGTGGACCTCGAGGCCGATGCGGACGTTCATGGGCGCACCGCCTCGTAGAAGGCCATGGCCTCCAGCACCTCGGCATCCCTGCCGGCCGGGCCCAGGACCTGAAGCCCGACGGGGCCCTGATCGGTCTCCGGCATGGGGACCGAGCCCGCCGGGATCCCGGCCAGGTTGGCGTGGACGGTCAACACGTCGGCGGCGTACTCCTCGAGCGGCGTCGGGTGGGTGCCCCGTTCGGGTGGCGGGGTCGGCATGGTGGGCGTGATCACGAGGTCCACCTCGTCGAACAGGCCCTCCCAGGCCGCGGTGAGCTGCGCTCGGGCCTTGCGGGCGCGCTCGTACCAGGCCGACCGCTGCTCACGTGCGGTGATGAACGTGCCCAGAAGGATCCGGCGCTTGACCTCGTCGCCGAGCCGGTCGCGGCTCTCCTGGCCGGCGGCGCCGAAGACGGTGCCATCGAACTTGTGCATGGCCGACGCGAACTCGGCGTAGTTGATCACGTAGTAGATCGCCAGCGCTCGCTGGCTGTCGGGCAGCTCGACGGGCACGGGCTTGGCCCCTTCGGACGCCAGGTGGTCCACGGCGGCTTGGAACCGCGCCTCGACGCTGGGGTCGACCCCCGCGGGCAGCTGCTGGGGGACACCGATCCGGGCCCCATCTAGGTCGGGGGCGTTGGTGACGTCGATGGTCTCGTGCGGGGTCCCGGGCCGGGTGGTGGGGTCCTTGGGATCGGGGCCGGCGACCGCATCGTACAGCCGGGCGAGGTCGCCCACCGTCCGGGCCATGGGTCCGGGTTGGTCCAGGCTCATGGCCAGGTCCACCAGGCCCCACCGGGACAGGCGCCCGTAGCTCGGCTTGAGCGCCACGACCCCGCAGTAGGCAGCCGGTGCCCGCGTCGAACCACCCGTGTCGGTCCCGAGCGCGAGATCGACGTGGCCGGCAGCTAGGGTGGCACCGCAGCCCGAGGACGATCCACCGGTCACCCGGCCGGGGGCCGCTGGGTTCTCTGTGGCACCGAAGGCCGACCGCTCGCCCCGCGACCCGGCGGCGAACTCGTCCATGTTGGCCTTCCCCACCACGGCGGCGCCGGCGGAGAGGGCCCGATCGACGACGGTGGCCGTGTAGGGGGCCGTGTGGTCGGAAAGGACCTTCGACCCGCAGGTCAAGGGGTGGCCGGCCAGGGCCAGGTTGTCCTTGACCGCCAAGGTGAGCCCAGCCAAGGGCCCCTGGTCCGCCTCGACGGCGGGCGCGTCGGCCACGGACGTGTAGGCGCGGTGCGCGTCCTGGCCGATGGCCTCGATGGCGGCCGCGCCAGCATCCCTGCTCATGGGATCAGATGTCTCCCATCGCGCCGGGGGAAGGCCTCGACGATCGCGTCGACGATGGCCGGGTCGCACGGTTCGGGCGCATCCTCGAAACTGGGCACCGGCCGCTGGTCGGGCACCTCGCCGTCGACCTCGGGCAACCCGAAGGCCTCGAGGACCTCCTGGCACGCCGCGGTCATGGCCGGGACCTCGTCGTCGGAAAGCGGAAGGTTGGCCAGGTTGGCGACGTGCTCGACGTCCAGCCTCGCGCTTCCGGGCGGGCGGTCTGGGTCGTCTGGGGACACGAGAGGTTGGACAGATTACGAAGCCTTAAGAGGCACCGGTGCCCCATGCACGCTCGCCTGACCGCAACCTTGGTAGACCGGGGGGGGGCTGCCGGTTTCCGACAGTCACGGACCGTGGATCACTTCGTCACTTGCATCTCGATATACCAGGC
>CAYXGD010000178.1:0-4674 GCA_964464425.1 uncultured Thermoplasmatales archaeon | reverse complement strand
GGAGGTGTGAGCATCCGTTGGCAACGGTGGACCCTGGTCGCCCTGGTCGTCCTGTTGGCCGGCTGGTGGATCGTCGACGGGACCCGGGCCCTCCTGGCAGGCACCTACTTCACCATCGACGGCCAGCTGGGTCCTTGGGCCGACCTGATCGCGTTCCTCGGCGTCGATCCGAGCAGCACCGGCATGAAGCTCTTCTTCGTCTGCGCGGGGATGGCCTGGCTGGGCCTGCTGGGCGTCTACCTCGCCGGTCGCCCATGGGCGTGGACCGGCATGATCGTGGCCGCCCTGGTCAGCACCTTCTACCTGCCCGTCGGCACCGTGATCGGCTTCCTCCAGTTCGGCCTGCTGGCCGCTGACAAGGCTCAGACGACCCGGTACGGGACCTGACCCCTAACCTCGGCGCGTTTCCAGCTCGGCCAGGATGTCCTCCAGGCCGAGACCGTGCTTGCGGGCCAGCACCAGCGCGTGGTAGATCAAGTCTGCAAGCTCGTGGGCCAACGGATCCTCGCCCTGGCCCTCGGCCCGGTCGACGACCTCCTGGGCCTCCTCGAGCACCTTGGCCTCGGCCAGGCGGTCCTCGGTGAGGAGCTTGGTCGTCCAGGAGCCCTCGGGCAACGCCTCGGCACGATCGGCGATCACCGCATCCAGCTCGGCCAGGATCGGCTCGGTGCTCGTGCCCTGGAACCCACGCCCCGTCCAGCAGGTCCGGGTCCCCGTGTGGCAGGCTGGACCCTCCTGGTGCACCAAGGCCAGCAACGCGTCGGCATCGCAGTCGTGGGAGAGGGCGACCACCCGCTGGACGTGGCCGCTGGTCTCGCCTTTCTGCCAGAGCTGCTGCCGGGAGCGCGACCAGTAGTGCATCCGGCCGGTCTCCAGGGTGGCCTCCAAGGCCTCCTGGTTCACGTAGGCCAGCATCAGGACGCGGCCCGTGCGAGCATCCTGGGCGATGCAGGGCACCAAGCCGTCGCCCTTCTCGAAGTCGATCGCCGGCAGCTCGTCAGGGCTCACGTGTCCGCATGCAGCCTTCCGGTCATAGGGCTTGCCGGTCTCAGCCGGAGCCGACGGCGGTCGCAGGCCCCGCCGGGTCGTGCGACCGTCGCCCTGGCCGACCAAGCGCCCGCGGATGCCCCCAAGGCCCCGCACCTCCCACCCCTATGCTCCAGGTGCCCCTTGGGTGTCATCCGGTCGGATCCCCGCAGCGCCGATCGGAGGTCCATCATGAACATCATGCCAGAGGATACCGAGCACGACCTCGATGAGCAGAAGACGATGAAGGTCCAGCTGTCCAAGCGCCACCACATCCTGTTGCACAGCATGAAGATCCTCACGGGCCGGACGATCTCGGAGATCACCAGTGACGCGCTTGAACGCTACTACGAGGAAGAGGGGGGCGCCTTCGAAGAGAACCTGGGTCCGGTCTGAGCCCCCGACCATGGGCCCGGAGACCCGAGGGGCCCAACCGGCCGCTCCGGAGGGCTCTGACCGACCGGCCGTCCCCTCCTCCGGCGCGCCTGATCGACCGGCAGTGATCCTGAGGTCGACGCTGTCGGCGTCCAAGGGTCCGCCCCGGAGCTTCCCTGGAAGATGAAGAGGCAGGTGCAGGTTCGGGCACCGCCCAGGGGGCTGCCCATCGCCTCCATGTGGTCGACGCCTCAGCCTCGGCTAAGGTGGTCCGACGGCGGGCTCGAGGAGGGCCAGCGCTGGATCAGGCGGCTCCACCCGGCGCCAGAAGGATCGCCGTTGCGGGGAGCCGCCAGGGAGCGTGGGAGGCCGCTCGACACCGACGGGACGGGATGCACCGGGACGGGGCGGGCGGCGTCGTCCGACGACCATGCGGTGTGGCCGGGTCGTCTCCCACCCTCTAAGGTCCCTGGTAGAGAAGCTCGGAGCGACCCAGGCGGATCACGTCCCCACGGTCCAGCTGGGTCCCCTCCCCGCGCCCGAGCAGCTGGTCGTTGAGGAAGATCCTGTTCTCCGAGGACCGAAGGTCGAGCAGGCGGAACCGATCACCGTCGGGGAGGATCTCGCTCTGCGCGGCATCGATGTAGGGGTCGTAAGGGAGGGCGATCTCGGCCGTGGGGGAGCGCCCGACGATCCACCCTCGATCGCTCCGTGGAGGGGGCCCGGCTAGCGAGAACCCTGCGCCGGAGGTGAGGCCTCGGACCACGACGAGCCGAGGTTCCTCAGGCCACTGGAGCTGTCGCGTGTCCGTGAGCTTGATCGTCGCCCGATCCACCGCGGGGGCTTTGGACGCGAGGTCACCGAGGTACCGCTCCAGAGCGTCGAGGAAGGTGTACATGCCGCACGGGTCGATCTGGTGGACGTTCATCATGCGACCGCCGCGGTTCTGATGCGTGGCCGCGACCAGGCCGGCCTGCCGCAAGATATCGAGGTGGTACTGGACCCCTTGCCGGGTCAAGGACCGGTCGCCTTGGTAGGTGCCCGTCTCGGACTCCGCTGTGAGCTCGATCTCGTTGATGGTCCGGGGTTCCTTGAGAGCGGTCAGGAGGCTGAAGCGGTTCTCGTCGCTGATCGCTTTGAGGGTTGAGACCAGGGCTTGCTGGCCTTGTGCGAGGGGCATGGGGGGCATGGTGAGCTCCGGTCGGTGTTACGGGATGCGTCTGTGTTCGGGGTCGATCCTGGGGGCGATCGTACAGCCACGGCCGGCGCGTCGTGGGTCCAGCCCGGCCAACCTCCCGGGACGGGCGGGATCACGGAGCCGACCCTCAGATAGCCGACAATGGGCGGATCCGTCCACCGGCCAGGCAGGCTAGGTCTGGTTGATGCCTACCGGGCCGACGCGACCCTTACCTTGGCGACACGGGACATTGAGAGACCAGCTATTTCAGGCACATCCAACACGATGCTTGGTGGGCAAGCAGACGGTTGCTCGGCGAAGCAAGCTCTTGTTCCCCGCGGCCCCGTCGGGATCCGGCGAGGACAGGGATCGACCGTGGCCCCGGGGCGGCGAGGTCGACCTCCTGACGCTCCGGTCGGCGCCGATCCCGGGCCCCGGGGAGGCCACGGTAGGCGACGCCCACGGTCGTGGCTCTCTAGCGCTCCTGCCGGGACCCCTGGACCCGGTCGACGACGGCCGTCGAGATTGTTGCCCAGCCCCTCCTCGCAAGGAGGTGCTTGACCGTGCATCGGGCCGGCGCTGGTGGCCCACCAGAGCTGTCCCTCGTCGCTTATGGGCGGTGCCTGGCAGAGGTGTGGCTCGAGGTTGCGATGGTTCGTGACCTCGGAGACGGATAGTGATGTACCACACCAACGACCAACCGCCATCCGAGTCCGCCACCCCGTTCGGCAAGCTCACGATCCTCGCGATCGTGATGCTCACCGCCATCGGGATGGCAGGCTTCGCGACCGTCGGCGCACAACCGTCGGCGGACAAGGAGATCAGCGCGAAGGCCCTCGACGACCACGAGTGCGACGACACCGAGTGGCACTTCGTCATCAACCAGATCGATGAAGAAGCCGACGCCCCGGCAAGCATCAACGTGATGTGGGCGAACGGGACCCAAGCGGACGTCCCCCTCGACAAGTTCACCGGGAAGGTCGCCCACTACACGACCACCCTGGAGCTCAACTCGACGGTCACGAGCGCGACCGCCGAGATCTACGCCGAGTGGGACGGACAGTTCAACCTGAGCCACGGTCCCTGTGGCGACGAGGAGCGGGTCCCCTGTCCCGTCCTCAGCGTGACCGCCGAGGCCGGCCCGGCCAACCAGCTCAACTGGACCGCCGTCGACGGCGCGGAGAACTACACGATCTACCGCGCCACCGACGGTGTGAACTTCACCGAGCTGGCCACGGTCGACAGCGCGACCCTCTCGTACGAGGATACCAACGTCACCCAGGGGCAAACCTACCAGTACATGGTGACCGTCCACATCGGCGAGAAGGAGTCGACCGGCTGTGACGCTGTCGAGGTGACCTCGATCCCGGTGTTCTCCACGACGCTCGCGGTCGCCGCCGCTGGCATCCTGGGCCTCGGTGGCTACGCGCTGGTCAAGCGTAGGACCTGATCGCCGATGCGAGGCCTTCGAGGGTTCGCTGGCGTTTGCCTGGTCGGGTACGGCCTGCTCGTGGCGCTGCGTATCATCGCCCACGAGTCCCTGGGCGCCGGGCTCATCAGCCTGGTGCTCGGGGCTGGCCTGCTCGCCAGCATCGCCTGGTCCTCCCGGACCACGGGTGTCTCCCGCGCGTCCCTCGAAGCTCCTCCCCTGCGGCCCACCACGGGCACCACCGGTGCCCGAGGGCTCCCGCTGCGCTCCCGCGCGTGGTGGGTCGGCGCCCTCGGGGCAACCATGGTCTCCAGCGTTGTCGCTTACAACGCGCTCGTCGGCTCTGGCCTCTCGACCCCCGAATGGGGGCTCGTGGGCTACGGGCTGGCGATCACGACCGCCGCACCGTTCCTGGCGTCTGGCTCGCATCGCGACCGGGTCGCCGAAGCGGTCGGCTGGTCGTTCCCTCTCTTGCTCACACCGCTCGTCCTCTACGCCATCCACGGCATCATCTCCGGGCCCGCCGGGCTCCAGACCGCCGGGCTCGCCGATCCGCTGATCCACTACACCCTGACGCTCCCGACCTCCGCCCTGCTCGCGATGATCGGCACAGCCAGCCACGTCATCGGCAACAACCTGATCCTCGCCACACCTCGCGGCTCGCTCA
>CAYXGD010000177.1:0-4681 GCA_964464425.1 uncultured Thermoplasmatales archaeon | reverse complement strand
GCGTCAAGGCGCTCATCTGCGAGTCGCTCAACGCCCACGAGGAGACCAAGACCCCGAGCGAGTCGATCGCCCGGGACATGCTCAAGGACTACCTCTTCGGGTTGGAGAACGAGCGCGTCGGGCTCATCGTCACGACGTTCGCCAGCCACACCCAGCGGATCAAGAGCATCATCGAGTTCGGCGAGAGCCTCGGGCGGGAGATCTGCCTGATGGGCCGCTCGATGGAGAAGTACACGAGCACGGCCGAGGAGGTCGGCTTGATCAAGCTCTCCCGCAACGTGGGCATGTACAAGTACGGCCGGCAGATCAACCGGAAGATCAAGGACATCATGCGCGAGGGCAAGGAGAACTACCTGCTCTGCGTGACCGGCCACCAGGGCGAGGAGAACGCGCTGCTCTCCCGGATGGCCCGCAACGAGACCCCGTGGAAGTGGGACGACAAGGACCAGGTCATCTTCTCGGCCCGGACCATCCCCAACCCCATGAACGAGGCCCAGCGGTACAAGCTGGAGACCGTCCTTCGGGACAAGGGCGCTCGCCTGATCAAGGGTGCCCACGTCTCCGGGCACGCTGCCCGAGAGGACCACCGTGAGCTGTTCGCCATGCTCGAGCCCGAGCACATCTACCCGGCCCACGGCGACATCGCCCACCAGTCCTCGCTGGCCGACCTGGCCGAGTTCCACGGCTGGACCCTGAACGAGCAGGTGCACATCCTGCGCAACGGCCAGTCCCACGTCATCCGCGACTAGAGGGATCCGATGCTGCCCGACCGCGTCCTCCAGGCGTCCCAGCGCTTGTCCAAGGAGCTCGAGGCCGCGGTGGGCACCATCGACGAACCCCGACTCAGGGCGGCCGCGCTGCACTACCCGCAGGCCGGAGGCAAGGCCCTGCGCCCAGCCCTAGCCGTCACCGCATGCCAGGCCGCCGGCGGTCAGCCGGAGGCCGCCGATCCGCTGGCCCTGTCGGTCGAGCTGCTGCACACGTTCAGCTTGGTCCACGACGATCTGATGGACCGCGACGAGGTGCGCAGGGGCGTCCCGGCGGTGCACAAGGCCTTCGACGAGGCCACGGCCATCCTGGCGGGTGACGCGCTCTACGCGCTCTCCTTCGAGCAGCTCTCCCATCTCGGCCACCAGCCCGGCACGTCCGAGGTCGTCGCCTCGGTGGCCACCACGGCCAGGATCCTGTGCGAGGGCCAGTCCATGGACATGGCCTTCGAGACGAGCTGGCCCGAGCTGGATGCCTACGAGACGATGATCCGTAGGAAGACGGCCGCGCTCTTCGCGTGCGCCACGGCCAACGGGGCCCGGCTGGCCGGTGCTGACGAGGCCACCATCGAGGCCCTGGCCACGTTCGGTGAGAGCCTCGGCTTGGCGTTCCAGATCCAGGACGACGTGCTCGACCTGACCGTCGAGACCGACGCCCTGGGCAAGCCACAGGGGAGCGATGTCTTGGCGGGCAAGAAGACCCACCCGATGATCCTGGCCCGTCAGGCGGCAAGCCCTCGCGAGAAGGAGCGGCTGGAGATGATCCTCGACCGCGGTGCCCAGGACCGCGACGAGGTCGCCTGGGTCGTCGACCTGTGCGAGGAGACCGGCGCGATCACCCAGAGCACGGGACGGGCCTTCGAGCTCTTCGAGCAGGCTCGCCAGGCGCTGGACGCCCTGGACCCCTCACCGGCACGCGATGATCTCGAGGGCGTGCTCACCTGGGTCCGTGACCGCGGCCACTAGCCGGCTGTCACGCCTCGTAGATCAAGAACGTGATCACGCCGGCACCTGGATCGAAGCTCATGTGGACATGGTAGGGGCGGCCGCCTGCCTGGACCCGCTCGCGGACCTCGCCCTCCTCCTTGAGCCGTTGGAGCCAGGTCGGCGCATCCTTCAGCAACGGGTGGTCGAGGCCGCGGGCCGGTAGGTCCGGGAACGCGACCTCGGCGGCATCGTTCAGCGCCACGATCTCGCCGGTCATGTCGACCGTGATCTGCGGGACCTCGTCCCGGTCCCGTGCCGTCCGCTCATCGGCCCGGTCACGCGCCGTCATGCAACCGACCTCCTAGCGCAGGAACCTAAAGATGTTCCTCCTAGGTTCTTCGAAGTCTCCCGGCGTCACCGGCTGGCAGCGGGTTCGGGAGCTGGCAACGTGAACGAGATCGTGGCGCCAGAACCCGGCTCGCCGGTCGCCCAGATGCTGCCGCCGTGGTTCTCCACGATGCGCTTGCAGACGGTCAGGCCGAGCCCCGTCCCTTCGTCGTCGAGACCAGGATCGAGCTGCTGGAACAGCGCGAAGATCTTGTCCTCGTAGGCCGGGTCGAAGCCTCGGCCGTTGTCGGTCAGCTCGAAGCGCCAGCGATCCCCGGCCCGCTCGACGCCCAACGAGAGCTCGAGCGGGGTCCCTAGGCGGCGGAACCTTAGCGTGTTGGTGACCAGCTCGCGCAACAGCCGGACGATCTGGTCCTCGTTGACGACGACCTCGGGCAGCGGGTCGCTCTCCACGGTCGCTTCGGCTTCCTCGAGGCGAGCCGCCAGGGGCTCGAGGGCTCTCTCCCAGAGGGGCCCCATCTCGGCCCGGGTATGCGGGTCGTCGCTGGAGACGATCTCGGCGTACCGTCGCAGGTTCCCGACCAGGGCCTCGAGCTTGGCCGTGCCCTCCAGGACGTACCCCAAGGACTCCCGCTCGGCGTCCCCCAGGGTGTCGCCGGCCTGGCGCTGGAGCAGTTGGCTGAAGCTCGTGACCTGCCGGAGCGGCGTGACCAGGTCGTGGCTGGTCACCCAGGCCAGCTGGGCCAGCTCCTCCTGGCGGGCCTCAAGCCGGGCACGTTCGGCCTGGGCCCGGGCGACCTCAACGGCATCGGTGATGTCGTGGACGACGCCAACGATCCGGTCGGGCTGACCTTCCCGAGCCTCGACGGGCCGGAACTGGACCAAGGCCTCGATGTGCCAGGACCCCGGCGGGCCCATGCGAACGCGGATCCGGTGGATGGTCGACGGGGCGGTGGGGTCGACAGCGCCGCCGGCCATGCGCTCCCGATCGTCGGGATGGATGGTGTCCATCCACGCATCAGGGTGGTCGTAGACCTCGTCGGCCGGGACGCCGGTCCACCGCTCGAAGGCCTGGTTGATGTACTCGAGGCGACCGCTGTCGGCATCCGCGACCCAGAAGATGTCCTCGACGTTCTCGGCCAGCTGCCGGAACCGCGCCTCGCTCTCGGCCAGGGCTTGCTCGGCGTGCTTGGCGCGGCTGATGTCCTCTGTGATGCCCACGATGGCCTCCAGGCTCCCGTCCGCCGCCCGCACGGGCCCCGTCTTGAGCTGGACCCAACGTGGTGGCCCATCGCCCCCGTTCTCTAGGCGGAAGGTGTAGGTCCCTTCGGGGTCACCCCCCTCCAGGAGCTCGGCCAGGTCGGCCTGGATCTGCGTCACCACGCGGTCCTGGTCCTCAGGATGGACCAAGGAGGTCCACGCCATGACGTCCCGGGATAGCGTGCCCTCGGGTAGCCCCCAGAAGGCATCCGCGCCGGGACTGGTGAAGAGCATCTCCTCCAGATCGGGGCTGACGATCCAGAGCAGCGGGTCGAGGTTCTCTGCCAACAGCTCGAGGGCGCGTTGAGCGTCCTCCAGTAGCCGTTTCTCGGAGCGCACCTCGGTGATGTCGTCGTGGACCACCACTGCGCGGACCTTGTCCCCGTCGGTTACCCGGCTGACCCGCAACCGGAACCATCGTTCGCGGTCGGGCGCGTGGCACGGGTACTCCGTCTCGTAGGCCTCGAGCTCGCCAGCCAGCACGGCCTCGATGCCGGCGCGGATCTCAGGGGCCTCAGCCTCGGCGATGGCCAGGTAGTCCTGGCCGACGTGGCCGTAGTCCTCCGGCAGGCCGTTGGCACGCCCGAAGCGGTCCCATGCCGCGTTCACCCAAGCGATCGCGCCGCCGGCGTCGAGGAGGCAGACCTGGCTGGGCAGAGCGTCCAGGCTGGCCTCGAACCACCGGGCGGTGGCCTGGGCCGACCCTCGGAGGGGGTCCGCGTCGTCGGACGGCATGGGCTGGGCATCGAGGCGCGTGCAGGTACAAGAAAGATGGGCGCGGGGGCCCTGGACCGGCGACCTAGGCGTCGTGGACGGCGAACCTGAACCGGCGCGTCTCTGGGTCGTAGGTCATCTCGACCACGTAGCGCTGGCCGCCGGTCCGAACCTCGGCCTCGACGGCAGGCTGGCCGTCCAGCTCCCGCAGCCAGTCCGGGGCGTTGACGAGGATCGGATGGTCCATCCCCTCGCGAAGTAGCCCGGGGAACCTCTCGCGCGCGGCATCGTTGAGCTCGACGATCTCACCGGCCAGGTCGACGAGGATGACGGGTGGCTCATCGCCGGTCATGCCGCGGATCAGCCTCCTGCTGGCACCACATGGGACCGCCCCGGCCACCTGGCGACCAGTCTTAAAGACCTCGTCCGAAGATGTTCTAGCTCGCATCCTCGTCGTCCCGGTCGACTGCCCCGCCTGCTGGTAGCGTGAACCGGACGGTGGTCCCTCGGCCGGGGGCGGTCTCGATGTCGAGCTGGCCGCCGTGGCGTTCGACGATCCGTCGGCAGATGGCCAGGCCCATGCCGACGCCCTCGTACTCGCCCGGGGCGTGGAGCCGGTCGAACATGCGGGTCACCCGTGGCGCGTGCCGGGGCTCGAACCCGAT
>CAYXGD010000176.1:0-4685 GCA_964464425.1 uncultured Thermoplasmatales archaeon | reverse complement strand
CGTTCATCATGACGTAGGCCTGGTCGCCTCGGCCGCCATCCCGGGTGGAGACGACCCGGGAGCCTGGGGCCACGAGATCCGGTTTGGTCCAACCGGCCGCCTTGCCGTCCTCGTCGGCGATGGGGCCCCGGCTGGAGTAGGGCTCGACCGTGCCTTGGTCGTCGGCGGCGCCCACGGTGATAACGTTCGGGTTGGTGGCCTCCAAGGTCATCCGGCCGGGGGCGTCCCCGCCGTTGCCGCTGGAGAACACGACGACCAGGCCCTCCTCGACAAGGGCGTCGCTGGCCCGGATGATCGGATCGTCCGGGTCGTAGGTGGCCGTCTCACGCTGCCGCCCCCAGGAGTTGGCGACCACGCGGATGTCGTAGTCCTCGTGGTTGTCGTAGAGCCACTCGAAGGCCCGCAGCGCGTTGCTCGTCGTGAACTGCTGGGAGAGATCCAGGCTGACCAAGCCCGAGCCCGGGGCCACACCGTGGAGGTCCTGGCCTGCCGGCGACGCCGTCCCGGTGCCGACCAGGATCCCGGCGACGTGGGTGCCGTGCTCGCTGCTGGAGGTGGCATCGGTGCGGGTGCCCTCCTCGCTGAACGCGATGTCGGCGATGACCCGGTCAGCCAGGGCTGGGTGATCCTGATCGATGCCGGAATCGAGGAGCGCGACGTTGACGCCCTGGCCCGTGAGGCCAGCGGTGTAGAGCGCCTCGGTCATGCCGGCGGCCCGTCGGCTGGAGTCCAGCAGGCGCTCCATGGGCCGGTCCGGCTGGACGGCGTGGACGAAGGGGAGGGCGATCAGCCGCTCAGCCGATCCCGCCGGCGCTTGGATGAGCACGCTACGGCTGGACTGGAAGGTCTCGAGGACCTGGACCCCGTGGGTGGCCAGGATCAGCCGCTCGTCCTCGGCCAACGGGACCTGGTCCACGGTCAGGATCAGGGTGGTCGGCTCCCCGCTTCCCGCCATGCCCACCGCTGTCGGGAGGAGCAGGAGCAGGGGCAAGACGAGGACGGACCACCGCATCAGGTCCTGGTCCTGGTCGACCCTGTTTATATCGGGCCGAGCCCGGGCTCAAAGGGCCGCGGGCCCGAACGACAGGAGGACGACAGGGACCAGGGGAAAAGGTACCTAGGGTCGGGTCGGCGGTCGTCGGCGAGAGGCGCGGTCTGGGCGCGTCCCGCGGGCTCAGAGGAAGCCGAGCTCGAGCATGGCCTCTTCGCTCATCATCGAGCGGTCCCAGGGTGGGTCGAAGACGAGGTTGACGTTGACCTGGTCGACGCCGGTGACGCTGTCAACGGCGCGGTGGACGTCGCCGGCGATGACATCGCCCATGCCGCAGCCGGGCGCGGTCAGGGTCATGTCGATGTCGACAACGGCGCCGCCGTCCTCGCCGGCGTCCTCCTCGATCTCGCACCGGTAGACCAGGCCCAGGTCGACGATGTTGACCGGGATCTCGGGGTCGTAGCACTGGCGCATCGCCCCCCAGACACGGTCCTCAAGGGGCTTCTCGAGCTCCTCCTCGATGTCCCGTTCGTCGGGCGGCGTCTTACCGATGGCGTCGGCGTCCTCGGCCGGCAGCCGGACCAGGTAGCCCCACTCGGTCATCAGCGTGAACTGGTCGCCGAGCTGCTGGTGGATGCGGACCTTCTGGCCCTCCTCCAGGGTGGATTCCTCGCCGGAGGGGATCTTGAGCACATCGACGTCGCGCTCGAGATCGATCCACTCGCTCTTGCCTCGGCTGCGTCCGAACATGGGTCTCACTCCGTGGTGACGGTGTCGCGGTCTTCCTTGACGGCGGCCTTGAGGGTGTGCCAGGCCAACGTGGCGCACTTGACCCGGGTGGGGAAGCGCTTGACGCCGCTGAACACGGCCAGCTCGCCCAGCTCATCCAGATCGGGGTCGCTCTCGCCGCGGACCAGGTCCATGAAGACCTGGGTCAGCGCCTGAGCCTCATCCAGAGGCTTGCCCTTGACGGCCTGGGTCATCACCGAGGCCGAGGCTTGGCTGATGGCACAGCCCTTGCCCTCGAACTTGATGTCCTGGATGGTGCCGTCGTCCAGGTCGACGTAGACGTCGAGCTTGTCGCCGCAGACCGGGTTGTCGCCGTGGGCGCTGTGCTCGCACGGCTCCAGGGTGCCGTAGTTCCGGGGCGACTTGGTGTGGTCCAGGATGACCTCCTGGTACAGGTCGCTGGCTTGCGTCATGGCGTGATCTCCTCGCCCCCGGAGCGCAGAGCCTGCCGGGCCAGCTCGCCCTTGGGCAGGCGGGCCAGGACCAGGTCCTCGACGCGTTCACGGACCGGGTCGAGCTGGATCGTGCCCAGCACCTCGCCGGCGAACGCGTAGGTGAGGACGGCCTTGGCGGTGTCGTGGGCCAGGCCCCGGGAACGCATGTAGAAGATCGCCTCGTCATCGAGCTGGCCGAACGTGCTGCCATGGGTGCAGCGGACGTCGTCGGCGAAGATCTCGAGTTGGGGGGTGGAGTCGACCAGGGCCTCCTCGCTCAGGAGGAGGTTCGGGTTGTGCTGGTCGGCGTTGGTCTTCTGGGCCTGCGGGTCGACGAAGATCCGGCCCCAGAAGATGCCGCGGGCCTGGTCGTCCAGGATGCCCTTGTAGAGCTGGTGGCTCTCGCAGTGGGGCTCGATGTGGTCGATCTGGGTGTGGTTGTCGCAGTGCTGCTCGCCGTGGAGGTTGAACAGGCCGTTCATCAGGCACGTGCCGCCCTCGCCGAGCAGCTGGGCGTTGATGTCGTTGCGGACGAGCTTGCCGCCCAGGCAGACGTTGTGGGTGCGCACGGTGGCATCCCGGGCTTGGACGCTGCTCTGGACGCTGGTGTGGAAGGCGTCCTCGCTCTCGAGCTCCAACCGGTAGTGGCGCAGGCTGGCGTTCTCGCCGGCCTGGATCTCGGCCACGGCGTTGGTCCAGTAGAGGCCATCGCCGGTGGCGGCGAACGTCTCGATGACCGAGGCCTCGGCGCTGCGGCCCAGACGGATGAAGGTCCGCGGGAAGCTGACCGTCGCCGCCATCTCGCCGGTGGCCGGGGTGGCGATGTGCAGGACGTGGATCGGACGGTCGACGACCGTGTTGTCGGGCACGTCGATGAGGACACCGTCGCGGAAGAGGGCCGTGTTGAGCGCCGCGAAGGGCTGCTCTGTGGGATCCACGATCCGGCCGAGCCCCTCGCCGAGGAGCTCAGGGTTACCCTCGAGGACCTGGGCGATGGAGGCCACGGTGACCTCGTCGCCGGGAAGCTCGGAGAGCTCGGTGTCCACGGCGCCGTCGACCAGGACGACCTGGTAGGCGTCGATGTCGGGGAAGGTGAGGGTCTCCAGGTCGGTGGGTGAGACCTTGCTGGTCCCGGTCGCGACCTCGAAGGGGGTCTCCTTGAGCTCGGTCAGGTCGGTGTACTTCCACGCTTCCTGCTTGCGCGTGGGCCACCCGAGCTCCTGCCAGGCCTCGATGGCGCTGGAGCGGAGGTCGGTGATCCAGTCGACACCCTGGCCGGGCAGCTGGCCGGCCACCTGCTGGAAGCTGGCGGCGTAACGCTCCTGGGTCTTGGCGACCTGGCTCATGGCTGGGGTCCCTCGGTCACAAGGCGCCGGCTCGCGCCGGTCTCCTCCTCGATCCACCCGTAGCCCTTCTCCTCGAGCTCACGGGCCAGGGACATGTCACCGGACTTGACGACCTTCCCGTTGACCAGGATGTGGACGTGGTCGGGCTCGATGTACTCGAGGATCCGCTCGTAGTGGGTGATGACCAGGAAGGCCCGGTCGTCGTCGCGCATGCTGTTGACGCCCTGGGCCACGGTCTTGAGCGCGTCGATGTCCAGCCCGGAGTCGGTCTCGTCCAGGATGCAGAACGACGGCTCGAGGACGGCCATCTGGAGGACCTCGTTGCGCTTCTTCTCCCCGCCGGAGAAGCCCTCGTTGACGCCCCGCTTGGCCAGCGACGGGTCGAGGTCGAAGGCCTTCATCTTCTCCTTGACGAGATCGAGGAACGCCATGGCGTCCATGGGTTCCTGGTCGTTCTCCTCGCGGATGGTGTTGACGGCCGAGCGCAGGAAGGTGTTGATGGTCACGCCGGGGATCTCGACCGGGTACTGGAAGGCCAGGAAGACGCCGCGGTGGGCGCGCTCCTCGGGGTCCAGCTCGGCGAGGTCCTCACCCTTGTAGGTGATGGACCCGTCGGTGACCTCGTACTCCTCCCGGCCGGCCAGGACCTTGGCGAGGGTGGACTTGCCGGAGCCGTTGGGCCCCATGATGGCGTGCACCTCGCCGGGGTTGATCTCCAGGTCCAGGCCCCGGAGGATCTCGGTGTCCTCGGCCGTGACGTGCAGGTTCTCGATCTTCAGCATCGGTTCGGTCATGCTATGTGTCCTCCGTGATCTCTTGAGTTGGATGTCTACCCGACGCTGCCTTCCATCTTGATGCCAAGCAGGTTGCGGGCCTCCACGGCGAACTCCATCGGGAGCTCCTCCATGATCTCCTTGGCGAACCCGTTGACGATGAGGCTGATGGCGTCATCCTCGCTCAGGCCGCGCTGCTGCAGGTAGAAGATCTGGTCCTCACCGATCTTGCTCGTGGTGGCCTCGTGCTCCATCTGGGCGGTCGGGCTGTTGACGTCGATGTAGGGGAAGGTGTGGGCGCCGCACTCGTTGCCGATGAGCAGCGAGTCGCACTGGCTGAAGTTCCGGGCGT
>CAYXGD010000175.1:0-4687 GCA_964464425.1 uncultured Thermoplasmatales archaeon | reverse complement strand
CGGTCGAGCCCGGCCAGGCGGGGGCATCCCAGGTGGTCCCTTCGACGCCTCCGTAACAAACGGTATATCTCGAGGGAGCAAGGCGCGGCCGGGCAAGGGCGGAACGTTGGAGTCAGCACCATGCCTCGGAACCGCGTCCCCCTGATGATCGCCGCGTTCGTCGCCCTCCTGCTGGCTGCCGCCACGACCGCCGGTCCGGCCGCTGGAGGCATCGGCGCTGGCGCCGACAGCACGACCGACGAGGAGAACGCCTCGAGCCAGCCGACCCGTGGCCAAGCTCACTCCCAAGGCAACCTCAGCCTGGGCCAGGATGCCTCCAGCCATAACTTGACCGCCGGGGAACCCGCCGATCCGCCGCCGTACATCCAGGCCCTGGTCCTCCTCGGCCTGCTGACAGGCGGCCTCGTCGTCCTCTGGCGGCGCTGAGCCGCCCACGTCGGCCGGTGGTGTCTAAAGCCCCCAGGGGCATCCGGGCACATGGCATCCCAGCGAGCACTGGATGGCGAGGTTGCGTTGATCACCGGCGGCGGCCGCGGTATCGGCCGCTCGATCGCCCTCGAGATGGCCCAGGCCGGCGCCGACGTGGCGGTCGCCGCCCGCACACGGCCGGAGATCGAGTCCGTGGCCAAGGAAGCCGCCGAGCACGGCGTGGACACCCTGGCCGTCGAGACCGACCTGGCCAAGAAAGGCACCCCTCAGCGCCTGGTCGAGGCCGTGGCCGACAACCTGGGCGGGGTCGACATCCTGGTCAACAACGCCGGGATCCCGGCGCCGTGGAAGCGGGCCGAGGAGCTCACCGAGGAGCAGTGGGGCTCGATCCTCCGGGTGAACGTGCAGGCGCCGTTCTTCCTGGCACAGGCTGCCTTCGACCACCTCAAGGAAGGCCCCGGCTCGATCATCAACGTCGTCTCCGTGGCCGGCCTGGAGGCCACCCGCCGGATGATGCCCTACTCGGTCAGCAAGGCCGGGCTCATCCAGATGACCCGGGACCTGGCCCAGGAGTGGGGCGAGCACGGCATCCGGGTCAACGCGCTGGCACCCGGCTGGACCCAGACCGAGATGACCTCGGGGCTCCGGGAGAACGAGGAGATCTACCAGAGCCTCGAACAGACGATCCCGCTGGGACGCTTCGGCGAGCCCGAGGAGATCGCGCCCATGGCGCGCTTCCTGGCCAGCGCCGAGGCCAGCTACGTCACCGGCCACGTGTTCGCGGTGGACGGCGGCGAGAGCATCTAGGCCCGGCGCTTGGTCGTTCGTCCGGGGAACGAACCGTCTCCCCGAACCGGCAAGCTGCAAGCTTGACACAGTCACGGGTATGGGTTCCACCGATGGCTCGGGCACCGGCCCCACGCGTCCCGGGGTGTGGGCCATCTGGGCGGTGGACCAGCGGGCGCTGGAGGCTCGGTTGATCGCCACCTTCGACGCCCACGGCCCGGCCCTGGCGGCCCTGCTCGAGCTCCAAGCGGCCTCGGCCTGGGCCGACCGCCGGCTCGTCCTGACCTCGCGACCCGGCCGGGGCCACGCCCGGCTCCCCGTCCAACGGGTCGACGCCGACCTTGCCTTGGCCTCCTGCCTGGTCGGGTGCGCCGACGGTCGCCGGCACGTGAGAGCCTGAACCTTCTTGACCCAGGTGCGGGTTGACCGGCTCCCTTGGCTCGCCTGTCCGACGACCTCGCCGAGCAGCTCTGGTCCCTGGCTCGGCCCGACCTCGACCCCGCTCGACGACCGGCTCGGCCGATGTTCCTCCAACTGGCTGGGGTTCCCCTGGTCGGCAAGTCGACCCTGGCCCGGGAGCTCCGCAACCGGATCGAGGCCCCGCTGCTCCACATCGAGAACGACGCCCTCCGGGTGCTTGTGGTCGACGCCATGGGTCGCCCCGCGCCCGCCTACGACACCGACGAGAACCTCGCCACCTACGCCACCGCGCGCGCCCTGGCACACCGCGGGCTGGCTTGGGGGAGCCACGTCCTCCACGATGCTACGAACCTGAACGAGCGCGACCGGCGGCCAGGCTACCGCGTGGCCGACGTGGCTGGCCGGGCAAGCGGGGTCGTGTTCGTCTCTGCGCCCCACGAGGTGCTGGCCGACCGAGCAGCTCGCCTCTCCCCCAGCCGGCAGCGAGCCTTCGAGAAGCTGGGCGACCGCCGCCTCGATCCCCACGCCTGCACCCGGCCTGCCGTCGAGCTCGATGGGACCCAGGACCCGGGGGGCAACGTCGACACGCTCCTCGGTGACCCACAGATGGCCTACCTCCTGCCGTGACGCCGCGAGCAGGCGATCGTCTTCCTATTGTTCCGTTCGCCTGCTGTGAAAGAGAAGGCCTGTAACGTTTTGAATCAACTGAAAGAACCGTTAGAGAACCGAGATAAGCGCTTCGACTCCCGTATTAGAACGGTTAATGTCGGGGCCCCGGCAGGCAAGGGACGGTGGTGCAACTGAGAAAGAGCAGCCCCGTGTTGATCCTGGGGATATCGCTCCTCCTGTTGGTGCCGGCCGGGACCGTCCTCGGCCAGGGAGCCAACGACAGCACGGAGGAGAACCGATCCCAGGGCAACGCGTCCACCGGGAACCAGAGCCAGAACACGTCGTTCAACGAGAGCGACGAGAACGCCACAGCCGAGAACGGATCCTCCAACGGGTCCGACGACGACCCAACGTTCGGGAACGCGTCGGACGGGAACGAGACCGAGGGCAACCAGACCGGCGAGGACACGGTCGAGATCTGCCACGTCCCGCCCGGCGAGAGCGAGGCCCGCCACACCATCAACGTGAGCGAGTCCGCTGTCGAGGCCCACATGGAGCACGGCGACGAGCGCGGTGCCTGCCCGGAGGGATCCGAGTCCGAGCAGATCGAACGGGCCAACGCCGACGGCCAGATCGGTACCCAGGTTCAAGTCAGCCAGAGCGGCCAGGGGACCCAGGACACCCAAGGCGAGGTCCAGGTGACCAACGTCACCGCCGAGCAGGGCATCGTCACCTTCGCCGTCCAGCCGGACGGCCAGGCCTGCAACCCTGACACGGTCGTGATGTTCGACGTCGACAAGGCCCACTTCGAGGGCGAGGCCGAGGGCGACATCACGGTCGGCCTGTTCCCGACCGCCGGTGCCCAGGCCGCCGGCAACGACACGAACGAGACCAACGACACGACCACGTCGGAGACCAACGAGTCCGAAGACACCAACGCGTCGGACGACGAGGGCTTCTTCGGCGATGAGAACGAGACGGAGGAGAACAAGACCAACCAGACCGACGAGACCACCTCGGAGGAGAGCACCAACGTGAGCGAGACCGAGATCACGATCGAGACCGAGACGACGGTCGAGATCGAGCAGACCCAGATGGTGCTGGTCCACGACCTGGACAAGGTCGTCCAGGACACCGACCCTGAGGCCAGCGCCGGCTTCGGTACGAGCGACGGCTCGCAGGAGATCAGCCAGCAGAGCACCTCCTCCTCGTCCGAGAAGACCTACATGGTCGTCGAGGAGGACGACGTCGTCCACGTCGTGATGAACCTCGGCGAGGTCTGCGAGAGCCAGGAAGGCAGGATCGTCACCACCCAATCCGTGGCGAGCGGCCAGGGTGGCTTCGGCGGCAACGCCTCCGGTGGACAGACCGTCCCCGGCTTCGGCCTCGCCTTGGCTGCCCTGGCGGTCACGGGGACCGCGCTCGCGGTCGCCCCCCGTCGCGACTGAGGGCCCGCTCAGCCGGGCATCCCCCGGCTGTCCCCTCTCCTCTTCTTCTTCTCTTCACCCCTACCCAGGACCCCACAACGCTCATGACCCAACCCTGCCACTACCCCCCATGCGTCCTGGAGGCTGGGCTCCGCCCACCGTCGTCATCCTCACCGTCCTGCTCGTCGCCCTACCGGTGGTCTCCGCCGGAGCCGGGCACACCGCCGAGACGGCTGCAGCCAGCGCTCACCCCGATCCCGGCATCTCGCCTTCCTTCGCCCTGTTCCCAACGCACGAGGAGGTCATGACCAGCGTCCAGGACCAGGCCGGCCACCCCTGGGTGACCGTCCACGATCTCGGGGACTCCCACGACGGCCGAGCCATCAAGCTGCTCGAGATCACCGACCCGACGAGCACGGTCCCCACCGAGGACCGCGTGGTCACGTTCATCTTCACCCAGCAGCACGGCAACGAACCCGCCGGCACTCCCGCAGCCCTGGAGATCCTGCAGGAGATCACCAGCGGAGGCCCCCTGGCCGACACGCTCTCCAACCAGATCCTGCTCCTGCTGCCCATGGCCAACCCGGACGGCGCCGGGGACAACCAGCGCCACAACGCCCAGGATCGGGACATCAACCGGGACCACATCGGCCTGGAGACGCCCGAAGCCGGCGTGCTCCACGAGGTCCTCTCCCGCTGGGACGTCCACGTTGCCATGGACCACCACGAGTACGGCGGCATCGGCGCCGGCAACCCCGTGCCGGTGCGCGTCTACGACCACGATCTCACCACGCTCTACCCCCGCCACGGCAACGTGCGAGCCCCGACCCTGGCGGCCAGCAAGAGCCTCATGTACGAGGGCATCTGGCCACCGGCCCAGGAGGCCGGCTACTCGGCCAACGAGTACGGTGAGGTCACCGCCGCTGGCATCCCCGTCGACGAGATCGCCGGCGGGCCGGATCCCGGCATCATGCGCAACCACCTGGGCCTCCACAACGTGGCTGGCCTGCTCGTCG
>CAYXGD010000174.1:0-4748 GCA_964464425.1 uncultured Thermoplasmatales archaeon | reverse complement strand
AGCGAAGAGGTCGCCCGCGCCGTCGAGGTGATCCGTGAGTCCGGCCTCGAGCACGAGCTCGGCCCCAGCGGGACCACGCTGGTCGGGGAGTGGGACCAGGTCTTCGAGACCCTCAAGCAGTGCCACGAGGTCGTTTCCGGTGGCCAGCTCCGGGTGGCGTCCGTCATCAAGGTGGACCACAAGCCGTCCGGGTTCGCTCCCGGCGCGATCCGTGCCAAGGTCGACCGGGTCACCGACCGGCTCGAAGAGGGCATCTAGCAGGCCTGGAGGCGGCGTGTCGGTCGTCGCCTCGAGCTCCCGTCGGTAGCGTGCCAGGCTGGCGTAGAACACGACGGCCAGAGCGATCGAGAGGCCCGGATGGATCACCGCGCTCGTGATCACGCCGAAGGCGGCGAGGACGAACAAGATCGCGGTGATCAACGGGCTCACCCCTGGACCTCTCTACCTCCTGGCATATAGGCCTCGGGCCTACGGCCGATGCTGGCCCGCGTCGATCACGACCAGATCGTCACCGGCCGGCCGGTCCTCGGGTCCTCGGGCGGCTCGTCCAGCAGCGAGTCGGCCTCGTCGTGGGCGATCCTGTGGGCCGTCCAGGCTGCCGCGCTGGCCCCGGCGGCATCCTTGGGCGAGAGGTGACCGACCCCGCCGACCGACCGCGCCGGGCGCAGGCCCTCCTCGGCCAGCAGCTTGAGCCTCGCGACCAGGCCCTTCCAGGCGTTGGGCGGCGTCGGTAGGGTCCCCTCCCGGCCTTGGAGGTCCTGCATGGCCTCGTAGGACAGCTCGGTGCGCACCTCGAACAAGCGTGGGTCCCCCGCGACCTCGTCGAGGGCCAGGAGGCGGTCCTTGAGGCGCCAGAGGCCGCGGGTCGGCGCCACCCAGCCCCGTTCCTCGGCGACAGCCTGGGCCTCGTCGAGGCTGCCGAGCTCCAGCAGGCTCGGTGGCGGGACCAACGGCAGGTCGGGCCGGTCGGTCCCGTAGCGCTCCCGGACCGCCGCGTCGCAGGCTCGCTTGCCGTCGCGGCGCGTGCCGTCGGGATCGTCGTGGCCGACGGCCAGGTCCACGGCGACGACCTGGGCCTGGCTTGCGGCCTCGAGCACCGCGTCCAGGGTCCCTAGCTGCTGGATGCTCTCGAGCTGCAGGCCGTCGAGCTCGACCAGGAGCCACCCCTCGGGGTTGGTGCCGTCGACGCCAGCGACTCGGGTCACGGGCCCTGCACGGCCGGCCTCCTCTAAGAGCCTCGGGGCCGGTGCCCCCTCAGCCGTGCCAGGTCACGGGAGCCAGCCCGGCCGGGCGTCGGGATCGAGCAGCTTGACCAGGACCCAGGCGTGGGCCAGACCGTCAGCGGTCAGCTCGAGCGCGTGGATGATCCGGAGCGTGGGTGGGAGCCCGCCGACCTGGATCATGGGCAGCCAGCCAGCCAGGACGATGAGGGTCAGGGCCGTCCAGCCGAGGGGGCGGGCCCCGCTACCGCGGAGCGCGGCGATCAGGGGCCAGGCCAGCAGGCTGAACCCGAGGCCGCGGGCGAGCTCCAGGGGGATGATGACGTCGAAGCCCGGGATCGCGAGACCCGAACCCGCCAACGCGTAGTAGGGGAGCACGATCGGCCCGACCAGCGCCCCGAAGACCAGGTAGATCACCACGTAGGCCAGCCCGGCGACGGCCAGGCGCCAGGCCCAGGCCCCACCCGATCGGCGCTCCATGGTCAGGCTCGCCGCCTGCCAGCCAGACAGGGGGCGCCCGACCGGCCCGTACAGCAACACCACGAACCCCGCCAGGACGGCGGCGCCGGTCACGGGACCGACCAGGCCCAGGGCCAGGTCGCCGGTTGCGAACCCCGGCGCGAAGAAGAGGCCTTCCACCAGGTTCAGCACGGTGACACCGGCGACCAGGCCGGCCAGCAGGAGCCAGCGGCGTCGGCGGTCGAGGGCCAGGCGCTGCGAGATCAAGCCCAGGGCGGTGCCAGCCAGCGCGCCGGCGACCGCCAGGCGCGCCAGGGTCGCGGCGGGATCGTCCTGGCCGGAAGAGAACCCGTCGCCGAGCCCGAGGACGGCCAACAGGGCCGGGGCAAGCGCGCTGGCCAGAGCGTAGGAGGGTCCAAGGATGGCCGCGCGCCAGGCGTAGGTGGGGATGCGGGCCATCATCAGCTCGGGATCCGGTCGGCTGGCCATCCGGAGGACAAGGAGGTGGGGGCCTGCTTAACCGGCTCGGTCGCCTGCCGGTCGGCCCGTCACGTGAGGCTAGCTGGGGAAGGCAGGCTCAGCGGTCAGCGGCCTCGGTGCCGAGGTCGCCCTTGAGGCCCTTGAACCAGAGGATCGGGGCCACGGCCAGGGCCACGGCGCCGGAGGCCATCGGCCACAGGACGGCCATCGCCAGGAACAGGCAAGCGCCGAACAACACGGCCAGCGTCGGTACGTGAGCGGGCATGGGGACTGGGCTCAGCGGCCACCCGGATAAGTGGGTGTCGGTTCAAGCTGAGATGGACGTACGTCAAGGTGTAGGCAGACACGTTCCCGTCGTTGGCGTGGACCACCACCATCGAGGTCGTTGGGCGTGGCCGGCCGCTCTCAACCCCGCTGGCGCGCCTCCCACTCCTCTCGGAGCAGGCCGTACCAGATCTTGTCCATCCAGGTCCCGCCGCGCTTGGTATGCCACCGTAGCCGGCCTTCCTCGTTGAACCCGAAGCGCTCGAGCATCTTGATCGACGCGGTGTTCCCTTCGAGGACGAAGGCGTAGATCCGTGTCAGGCCCAGGCGCTCGAACGCTGCTTCGAGGATGAGCTGGAGCGCCTCGCTGGCGATGCCCTTCCCCCAGTGGTCGCGGGCAACCCAGTACCCGACCTCGGCGCGTTCGGACTCGATGTCGAGGTCGTTGAGGGCGATCATGCCGATCAGTTGGTCGGTCTCCTTGTCGACGATGGGGAGGTGGAACTCCCGCCCCAGCCGGAGCTTCTCCTGGGCGTAGGCCAGGAAGTTGGCCGCGTTCTCCCGGGTGTAGGGGTGCGGGACGTGGGTCCAGCGAGCGATCTCGGGGTCGTCGGCCACCTCGACCAGGCGTTCCAGGTCGTTGTCCTTCGGCGCCCTGAGCCGGATGCGACCGCCCTCGATGGGCAGATCGAGCTTGAGACGCGTGGTGGTGGCCATGCTGGTCCTCTCCAGAAGGCTCGCTGGCGGCACTTGAACCTGTGCACAAGGCACCAGGTGAACTTCCCTGGCGCCACCGGGCCGGATCGCGCCTCAGCGGGCGTGCGGCGGGATCGGGCGGGCCTGGCCCAGGTTGCCCATGGTGAGGCCGGCCACGATGATGACCGCCGCCACGGTGTGCATGATCATCAGGGTCACCACGCCGGCCAGCGTCGCGCCGGGCTGGTCGGTGACCAGCAGGAGGACGTCCGGGATGAACGAGACCAGCAGCGCGATGATGGCGACGGTCACGAAGCGCCGGGGTGGGTCGTCGGCCTGCTTCTGGACGATGGCGTAGGCGCCGATGGCCAACAGCCCGCCCAGGATCGTCAGGCCGGCCACGCGGGCCGGATGGAACGGCTGGAAGACGGGTGGGACCGCCAGGACGGCCTCAGCCAGGTAGTAGATGATCAGGTTGGCGACCGCGGCCAATCCGGTGGCCAGGCCGCCGCGCTTGAGGAGCTCGCTGGTCGACAGGGTTGGACCGCTTGCTGACATGGGGGACCTCGGCCGTCGGTGACCAGCGGGGAAGCGGGAGCCCGCGGCTTAGGTGTTGCTGAACCGTCAGAACGCGCCTTCCTCGGGTTCCTGGCCGGTCACAGCGTGGACGATCTGCCAGAACTCGTCGCGGCTGACGCCCTGGCTGGCCTCGGTGCGCTCGCGGAACTCCTGGACGAAGGCGCGAACCTCGTCCTTGCCGGTGGCCTCGATGCGCTCCTTGATCTCCCCGGCGATGGCCAGCAGCTCGTCCTTGTCGGCCTCGATACCGGCGCGCTCCAGGCGGTCCCGGACCGCCGCGGTCCCTGTGTGCTTGCCGAACACGAACCGGCGCTCGTGGCCGACCTGCTCGGGCTGCATGGGCTCGTAGGTGATCGTGTTGGCCAGCACGCCGTGGGTGTGGATGCCGGACTCGTGGCGGAAGGCGTTGAGGCCGACGACGGGTTTCATCTGGTCGACGGGGATGCCGGTGGCCTCCTCGACCCTGCGCGACAGCTCGACCAGGTCCTCGGTCTCGATGCCGGTGTCGTACCCGTAGAGGTTCTCCAGGGCCATGATGACCTCCTCGAAGGCCGTGTTGCCGGCCCGCTCGCCGATCCCGTTGACGGCGGTGTTCAGGCAGGGCACGCCCAGCTCGAAGGCGGCCAGGGCGTTGGCGGTGGCCAGGCCGAAGTCGTTGTGGTTGTGGAACCCCCACTCGGGCTGGCCGCTGGTGCCCCCGATGGGGCCCTCAGGGAGGCCCAGCTCCCGCAGCTTCTCGAAGAACCAGCGGGTGGCCGGCGGAGTCATGACGCCGACGGTGTCGCTGAACAGGACCCGCGTGGCCCCGGCGTCGATGGCCGCGCTGTACAGGTCGTAGACGAACTGAGGATCCGCGCGGACGGTGTCCTCGGTGACGAAGGTCGTCTTCAGGCCGTGGTCGACGGCGTACTCGACGGCGTCGACGGCCAGGTCGACGCACTCGTCTCGGCTACGCTGGAGCTTGTACTTGAGGTGGACATCGCTGCACGCGATGAACGGCACGCACTCGTCGCAGTCGGCCTTGAGCACGGCGTCGATGTCGCTGCGGAT
>CAYXGD010000173.1:0-4760 GCA_964464425.1 uncultured Thermoplasmatales archaeon | reverse complement strand
TCGCCCACCACGGCCCCGTTGAGCCGGATCTCGTAGGGCTGTTCCAGGGCCAGCGGGTGCTCGTTGTCAACGGTCAACCGCAGGGCGACCGGGTCGCTGCGGTTGACCTGGAGGACCCCGGGTTCCCGGTACGGGCGGTCCCGATCCAGGGTATCGAGGGCGACGTGCCAGCGGTCCTCGACGCCCTGGGCTTCCAGGACGTAGGACCGGTTGATCGCCAGATCGGCACCCACGACCACGACAAGCAGGACCGCGGCGATGGAGGCCACGGCCAGCGGGGAGACCCGGTGGGTCATGGAACCCCTAGGCAGGCGGCCAGGGCCATAAGGCTTCCTGAAAGGACAGGCGCGGGCCGAACAGGTCTCGGTCGACCGGTCACAACCGGCCGGCCAGCGCCAGGAAGCGCGGGTGGTCGGCCAGGCCCGCGAAGGCCTCGTCCTGGATCAGCGCCTCGACCATCTCGTCGGGGAGGGCCGGGAGGACCCGGGCCAGCTGGTCCAGGGCCTCCTGATGGCGGCCGACCCGTGCCAGGAGGCGGGCCTGGTGGTAGACGGGGACGGGATCCCCGGGGGCCAGGCGGCTGGCGTGACCTAGGGATTCGAGGGCCTCCTCGTCGCGGTCAAGGCCAGCCAGGCAGACGCCTAGGCATAGGTGGGCCACCGAGAGATCGGGTTGCAGGGCGATGGCGGACTCGAACCACCCGATCGCCCCGGCGTAGTCCCCGCGCTGCACGGCTTCGTGGGCGATCTCCAGGAGAGCGGGGGCGCCAGGCGGGAGGCTGGTCGCCGCGGCCGGGGAGCCCGCGGTGGCTTCCTCGGCGGCGGCCGCGCCCTCTGCTCCCGGACCTTGCGGGCGAGACCCGCGGGTGCGACGGACCGTGGCCATGCCGCCACCGGTCAGCGCGGCCAGGCCGATCAAGAGGAGCGGCAGGAGGTCCCAGCCAGGTGCGCCGGTGGCCGATGCGCGGGCCGCGGCGGAATGGGCCGGGCCAGCACCGTCGTCGTCCAAGGCGTTGGACCTCAGGGGGCTGTCGGTCGTCGGGGTCAACATCCCGGAGAAGGCGTCCTGCTGGCCGGTGGCGGTGCCCGTGGTCGTGTTCGTCGGCTCGTCGGTCGGCGAGGGCGAGGGGTCGCTGGCATCGGTGGGCGCCGGCTCGGCCTCGGCGGGGGCCAGGCGGGCCGGCTCCTCGGTGGCCGGCGCGGGTTGGGGGTCCTGGGTCTCGCTGGGGTCTTGGCTGGACGTCTCCTGGGTGGATGGGTCCTGCTCCTCGGTGTCCTGTTCGGTCACCTGGTCCCCGTCGTCGACCGCTGTCCCCTCCTGGGTGGTGGTCCCGGCATCCTGGGTGCCCGTCGTGGTCCCGGAGGCCGTGTCGTCGCTGGTCTCGGTGGTACCGTCGGCGCTCGTGGAGCCGTCGGTGGTCCCGTCGCTGGTGAGCTCCGTGGAGCTGGTCGGGGACCCGTCCTCGTCGGTGGCAGGATCCTGCTCGGCGGTCTCCTCGTCGCTCGAGGCTGGATCGTCACCAGGCAGCGAGGCTTGGGCGTTCCCGTCGGCTTCCGCGTGGTCGGGGGGTCCCCTGGCCTCGTCGGGCTGCTGGGCGGGGCGATCATCGGTCCGGCGATCGTCCGGGGGGCCTGGGTCGCCGGCGCCGGCCTTGGTGTGGCCTTCCGTGTGGTGGGCGGCGACGGGGGTGGCTAGGACGAGCAGGCAGATCACGAGGGCAGCGGGAAGCTTGGCATCCACGGTCATCGGCTTGGCGCCTCCTGTCGTGGGGAGGACACCCTGCCAGGGGACCTAGGATGCGGAAGGTGGAAGCTGGACCTCTTCCCCTCTTCCCCTTCCCCCTTCTGCAACCGTCAGGTTGCAGGGGGTCACAGCCGGCCCAGCAGGGCCAGGAGCCGGGGATGGTCGCGGAGCTCAGCGAAGGCGGGGTCCGACAGGATCGTGTCGGCCAGGGCCTCGGTCCCCGGGGTCAGCGGTGCCAGCGCGTCGATGACCTCGCCGGTGCGGCCTCCCTTGGCCAGGGCCTGGGCCCGGCAGTAGCGGGCCATGGCGTCGGTCGGGTCGAGCTCGATGGCCTGATCCAGGGAGTCCAGGGCGGCCTCGGGGCCCTCGAGCTCGCCGCGACACAACCCGAGGCATAGGTGGGCCACCGGGAGGTCAGGCCGGACGTCCAGGGCGGTCCGGAACCAGACGGCCGCATCCTCGTACTCGCCCCGGTCGACGGCTTGCTGACCCAGGCGCAAGATGCCGCCCAGGCCCGGCGGGAGGTCGGCTGGGAACGCCACGGTGACGCTGTCGGCCTCGATCTCGCCCTCCGAGGGGGCCTGGTCCCCGCGTTGCTCGCCGGGGGTCTCGCGGGGGGCCTCCTCCCGAGGCGCGCCCCCCTTGGTCCGCCGGTCATGGAGGAAGAGCAGGCCGCTGGCCGTGACGGCTGCCACGGCGCCGATCCCGATCAGGAGGCTGCTGGGCAGGCCCGCCGACAGAGGTTGGCTGGAGGTGGCTTGAGGGTCGGCCGCCGGTCCCAGGTCGTCGGCGGTGGTGGGGTCGGAGGGGACCTCGGTCGGGGCCGGGGAGGGGTCCTGGGCAGCGTGCCCGGCCGTGGTGATCGGCTCGCCGTCTGGGCCGGGGCCCTCGAGGGCCGAGGCGCTTGCGGCGTCCGCGCCAGCGCTGGTGGCCAAGAACAAGGTCATGCTGAACAGCAGAGCGATCCACAGAGCGCCGCGGGCGTCGATCGGGAGCCGGGTCACACACCTTGCTCGTCGCTCCGGGACCATCCCCCCTACGCTGGGGGTCATGGGGACCATGTGCACCATGGCCCGGAGCCCCGGGTCCCAGAGACCCTGGCGAACCAACGACCGTCAGCCTCTTCTATCCAGGGATGGTCGTCGTCGGTGATGCCCGCGCCCACGGATGTCGAACGGACCGCCAAGGCGCTGAGGATCAACGCGACCCTCCACGTCGACATCGGGGAGGCCAGCTCGGCCCAGGAGGCCGCCGACGCTCTGGAGGTCCCCTTGTCGGCCATCGGGAAGAGCATCGTGCTCATGATCCGGGACGACGCCCCGGTCCTGGTCATCGTGCCCGGCGACCGACGGGCCAGCGAGACCAAGGTGGCCGAGGAGGTCGAGGCCGAGCCCGAGGCCGTCCGGATGGCCGACCCCGACGAGGTCGAGGCGCACACCGGGTTCCCGGTGGGTGCCGTCCCGCCCATCGGCTTGGAGCGGCCGATCCGGACCCTCTTGGACCGACGGTTGCTCGATCGGGACACGATCTACGTCGGGGCCGGGTCCGACGACGCCATGCTCGAGGTCACAAGCTCCGACCTCTCCAAGCTGCCGGATGTCGGGACCGGGGACTTCTCAGAGCCTGCCTGACCCGGGTCACGGTGCCAGGACGAAGAGCTCGATGGCCAGCCGCCCGTGCATGACCGGTCGCCGGGCGGCGACCTGGAACCCGTGGGCCTCGGCTTGGCCGATCACCAGCTCGTCCAGCGGCGTCATCAGACCCAGGCGTCCGTCGTCGGCCAAGACGTGACGTGCCTGCTCGAAGAGCACCCGGTAGACGCGCTCGACCTCGCGTGGGCTCGAGCTGCGCATGCCGTAGGGCGGGTTGGCCACCAGCCACCGGGTGCGCTCGACGTGATCGGCCAGGGTCGAGATGTCGCCGACGTAGGGGTCGATCGCCCCAGCCACGCCGGCGGCCTCGGCGTTGGTCCCCAGACCCTGGACGTGGGGCGGATGGATGTCCCCGAGGACCGCCCGGGCCCTCGGAGGCTCGCCGGTCGTATCCGGGAGACGGGGCACGGGCAGCAGCGCGTCCCGATCCGCCTCACGGAACCTGGGCGTGCCCCACAGGGTGAGGTCGTCGCGGCGCAGCGCGATGGGCGGGATGCCGTGGGCCTGCCAGAGGCCTTCGATGCCAAGGGTCCCGCCGCCGGCCATGGGATCGACGATGTCCCCACCGTCGTACCCCATCAGGTCGAGCAAGCCGCACGCTAGCGAGCCCTTCATGGCGGCGTGGTGCTGGTAGGTGCGGTAGCCTCGGCGGTGGAGGGAGCGGTAGCCGACGAGGTCGACCCAGAGGACGGCCCGGCCCTCCGGGCCGACCCGGACCCGGAGCACGACATCGGGGTCGTCGAGCTCGACGGTCGGCCGCGCGCCGTGGGCGCGTTCCAGGCGTTCGAAGACCATGGCACCGACCTCGCGCTCGACGTCCATGCTGTCGAACGCGTGCTCACCCCACCGGGTGCATCGGACCGCGAAGGCGCTGTCGAGGTCCAGCCACGGGGCCAGATCGGCCTCCTCGACGAGGGTCTGGAAGGCAGGCCAGGGGTCCTCGAGCTCGACGCGCCCGTCGACCAGGTGGTGACCGATCCGGTGCGCCGTCCTCAGGCGGCCGGCGAGCTCGGCGGTGGCCCTGGCATCAGCGGTCTCGAAGGCCAGGATGCCGCGGCCCGGTGGCCCGGGCGAGATGGGGTCGGCGCCGGCGTCGACCAGCTCCTCGCGGAGCACCGGCTCGAGCCCCGGAGCGGTGGTGACGAGTCCCCGGGCCATGGGCCTCCCAGCCGGCCTCGGGTTGAAGGCGTTGCGGGTCCTGTAGCGGCGGTCTGCCGGGGTTCCGGCGTTCCCCTAGGCCATAAGGTTAAAAGGGGTATGCAGCAGAGGGTTGGGTAGTTCACCGGGGGACACCGCCTCAGGCGGTCCTCGGTGACCGTCGGTCCCACAGGGGTGGAACCCACGGACCCCGGCGACGAGCGTCCG
>CAYXGD010000172.1:0-4789 GCA_964464425.1 uncultured Thermoplasmatales archaeon | reverse complement strand
GTTAACGACGTGGTCACTCTCTTGATAACCCCCCGACGGGCCTGCTGGGACCGAGGCACGAGCCATGAGGACACGAACCTGGTCCCTGGTCGCCGCCGCGCTCCTCATCGGGGGGCTCGGGGTGGCCTTCGCGACAAGCGTCTCCGGCCAAGCTTTCGAACATCACGCCGACGTCACCGAGGCGGGCACGGCCTACACCATCGACTGGCAGCAGGAGGACCCCGGCAAGCTCCGCCTCCAGTTCGATCCGGTCGATCAGGCCGCCGAGCCCAGCGCCACGCTGAGCCTCTTCTCGCCCGGCCACGACCTGGTCGGCACCTACGAGATGGACGCCGACTGGCGCCAGCTCGACTACGTGATCCAGCAGCCCGGTGAGCACACCCTGGTCGTCCACAAGGCCACCGGGGCCAACATCCAGATCCTCACCCAGGACGACGCCCAGGTCGACGTCGAGCAGGCCACGCTGCAGCGGGACACCGTGACCCTGCTCGAGGGCGATCACCGGGACGTCGCCTACCAGATGGCCCTCGACCCTGATGCGCGGCTGGCCCACATGGGTGTCGTGTTCGAGGGCCAGGCCAGCGAGCTTGCCGTCGAGGTGCTCGGCCAGGATGACCAGGTCATCCTCGAGGGCGGCGCGCCCAGCCTGGATGTCGACGAGCCCCAGGCTCTGGGTGCCTCCCTGGCCCCCGCCCAGCTCGACGCCGAGCAACTGCTCGTGCGCCTCCAGGCCCAGAGCCTGAACGGCACCGTCGCCCTGGAGCTCGTGAGCTTCCCCGAGGAGGTGGCCGAGGTCTTCCCCGTCCAGACCCAGGCCGAGGAGAGCAACGATACGGAGGACGCCAACGAGAGCGGGACCGAGGATGGGAACGGGACCGAGGCCAACCAGAGCGCCGAGGCTTCCTGGCAGCCCCCCATCGACGGGGTCGTCGTCAGCGACCTGGAACCCGACGAGCCCCTGGCCTTCCAGGTCCCGGCCGAGGCCGGAGCGGTCTACCTGATCGGCAAGGACGACAGAGCCGCGGCCACCCTCTACGGGCCCGACGACCAGGTCATCGACCAGGTCGACATCAGCCAGGAGTCCGAGGGCGCCGTCGTCTGGGACGAGGAGGAGGACCTCGTGGCCATCCCGATCACGGTGGACACCACCGGCGAGTTCGTCACGGTCCTGTCCTCGAGCTACGATGGCCTGCTGTTCATCGGCGACCTCGAGGACGCCCCCGACCACCGGGCCCTGGAGCTGGAGGCCCACGAGGTGACATGGGACAAAACCGAGGAGGACCGATCCCTGCTAATCTCCCACGAGCGGTCGGCGCAGGGCAACCAGACCCTCACGGGCGGCCTGGTGGCCTTCAGCTTCGGGACCTCGATGACCGACACCCACCGCAACGTGACCCTGTACGGGCCCGACGGTGAGCAGATCGCCACCGACGGTAGCGGCATCGGGGCCAGCTTCCACGACGAGATCTGCCCTGATGGAACGGCCGTGGCAGGTCCAGCAGGCGAGTACACCGTGGAGATGGAGAGCGACAGCCTGCTCTACAGCGAGAACACGACGGTCACCCTGGTGCAGTACGTGCGGTGACCTCGCCGCCCTCGGACCGAGCGTGCGAGGCTGGTCCCGGTCCTCCCCAGGGCATCCGCCCTGACACAGCCGGGCCGCCTCTCACCTCAGGTGCTGGCCCCCACGTCAGCGCCCGGCCTGCCGGGGACCTCGTCCCCGGCGGGCCAGACCCTTCTTCTGTCGCCGTCAGGCCGGGTAGCCACCGGTGCCAGCGTTCGTGTTGGGATCGAGCTCGACGTTGACCACCGCCGGGCGACCGTCCTCGGCGGCGCTGAACGCCCGGTCCAGGGCATCGCCGAGCGCACCGGCGTCGGTCACGTGGATCCCCTTGGCACCCATGCCTTCGGCGATCTCGTGGTACGGTGTGAACTCGAGGCCCGTGGTCACCGCCCGGTCCTCGCCGTAGTACTGGAGCTGGGGGACACGGATCTGGTTCCAGGCTGCGTCGTTGCCGACCACGAACACGCTGCCCATCTCGTGGCGGGCCAGGGTCTCGATCTCCATGCCGTTCAGCCCGAAGGACCCATCGCCCTCCAGGACGAGCGGGATGTCGTCGGGCCGGACCATGCCGGCGGCCAGAGCGAACGGCGGACCGACGCCGAGGCAGCCGAAGGGGCCGGTGTCGAGCCAGTTCTCGGGCTCGGTCGGGCGCAGGATCTTGGCGGCCGAGGCCACGATGTTCCCCCCGTCGCCGATGAACAGCGTGTCGTCGGCCACGATGGGTGCCAGGGCGTCGATCAGGTCCATGGCGCTCACACGGTCCTGGGCGTCGGGCACGTCGCGGACCCTGGCCATCTTCTCCTCCTCTTTCTCCTGCAGGGTCTCGTGCCAGGGGTCACGTCGGGTCCAGGCCCGGCCCTTGGCCTCGTCGAGCAGCTGCTCGCAGATGGCGCCGGTGTGGCCGACGAGGGCCACGTCGCAGGCCTTGTTCTCGCCGGCCCGCTCGCCGGACTCGGAGACCTGGATGATGGTGGCGTCGTCGGCCACCTTGTCGCCGAACCCGGTGCGGAAGTCCCAGGGCATGGTGAGGTTCAGGATGGCATCGGCCCGCTTGAACGCCGATCCGCGGGTCAGGTGGTAGGCGTTCGGGAAGTCGCCCGGGAACGTGCCGCGGCCTAGCCCGTTCTGGAAGGCAGGGATCTCGGTGACGCGGACCAGGTCGCGGACCGCTTGCTTGCCTTGGCCCCAGCGGACCCCGCCGCTGGCCACGATGACCGGTCGCTCGGCCTCGTTGAGGATGTCGACGGCCTCGCGGACGGCCTCGGGGTCAGCCAGGGTCCGGACGGGGCGGTTGCGCACGTCGGTGGGAGCCTCGGTGGCCGTGTCGCCGAAGAGCACGTCCCAGGGAAGCTCGAGGTAGCTGGGCCCCATGGGCAGGCTGGTGGCCTGGCGGAAGGCCCGCTCGACGTACTCGCCCAGTCGGTTCGTGTGGTGGACCCGACGGGACCACTTCGTGACCGAATCGACGAACCCGAGGTGGTTGGATTCCTGCAGGCTCCCCTTGTCGATGGCCTCCAAAGGGCCCTGGCCGCCCATGCAGATCACCGGGCTGTCGCACCGTTTGGCGTTCTCGAGCCCGGTCATGGCGTTGGTCACGCCGGGCCCGGCGGTCACCACGGCCACGCCCGGCTTGCCGGTGAGACGTGCGACACCGTCGGCGGCCATGACCGCGGCCTGCTCGTGGCGGACGTCCATGACCGGGATGTCCCGATCGATGCAGCCGTCGTAGATGTTCATCACGTGGCCGCCGCACAGGGTGAACACGGCCTCGGTCTCCGCGTTCTTGAGGGTCTCTGCGATCAGGTGTCCGCCATCCATGCTCTCACCGTCGGCCCCGGAACGCGCGGGTGGCACATGGCCCTTTTCCCCAGGATAGCGAGGGTCCTGATGGTCCACCGCGCGCTTCCCTGCCTTGGCTCAGCGGCTCGTCGCCGGTGACCAGACGTTGGTCGACCGTCAGGCTCTTGCCAGCGGGGAGGCCTTGGGTCGCCATGCGCCCGTTCCTCGCTCTGGCGTGCATCGGAAGCCTGCTCTTGGCGGGATGCGCCGGTCCCGGCACCGGCGCGAGCGACGAACCGCAGGTCGACCTGCTCCTGAACGCGGACCGGGAGCGCTTGGGGGCCGGGCAGTGGGTCAACCTGACCGTCACCGTCGAGAACACCGGCGACACGCCTTACACGTACGAACACCCGGGGTGTCCGCCGGAGCCTGTGCTGGGTGAGGTGCCTGTCGACGGCGGTGAACCGATCCGCCTCTACCCGTACGGTCAGGAACCGATGTACGGCACGTGCGCGGTCCGCAACGTGACCCTGGACCCGGGCCAACAGGTCCAGACGACGCTGAACTGGAACGGACGCACCCAGGCCGAGCAGCCCGGGCCTCACAACGGGACCGCGGTCCCGCCGGGCTCCTACGAGCTGGTGGTCCACCTCGCAAGGGCCGACGACGGGCCGACCTTCGAGCACGGCGTGAGCGTCGAGGTCACCGGCTGAGCCGCGCGGTCACTTCCAGTAGGCCGGGCGGAACGTGCAGCTCCAGCTGCCCGAGCCGCCAGGTAGGCCGGTCTCCCGGTCGTACGTCCGGCAGTCATGGAGGACCTCGGTGCCGGCCGGCGGGACCTCACCCTCGGCGTCGCAGGAGACCGAGGCGTCCACGATCGTGCACCGGAAGACGAAGGCCTGCAGGCCGCTCTCGTTGACGTACTCGATCCGGTTCTCGATGATGGCGTCGGTGGACCCGTTGGCCGAGATGCTCATGTACAGGCTCCTTTCCAACATGGTGTGCACGCCGGTCGTGCACGCCGGCATGGCCGGGCTGAACCCGGAGCACGTGTGGTTCTTCGCTTCCTCCTCGCCATGGTAGCTTGCTGTCTCGGCGAGCGTCCCAGGTCCGACGGCCACGGTCTCGGTCACGGTCCCAGCGCCAAGCTCGGCCCCGGTACCGACCGCGCCGGCCGGTAGGAGCAGCATCCCGATCGCCAGCACCGCTAACATGCCTCGCGTCAAGCCTCTCATCCAAGCACCAGCGGGGCGAACCCTCGGGATGCCTATCTAGGTTGCGGGCCCGCAACCGACCGGGGGCGGACCAAACCATCAAATCCCCCCCTTGAGTTGGACGCCCAGGTGACAGACATGCCGGAGTACGGCAACCTCGTGGACTACAACACCAAAGAGGGCGTGGCGATCATCACGCTCAGCGCGCCCGACCGAGCGAACACCTACTCCT
>CAYXGD010000171.1:0-4838 GCA_964464425.1 uncultured Thermoplasmatales archaeon | reverse complement strand
GAACCGGCTCACGCCGGGCGGGGGAGACCCCGCGGGTCGGAGCAGAAACGCCACCACCAGCGTCACGGGATGACGGGGGCCCAAGCCCCAGACGGCGGCGCTGGAGCGGGTGAAACGGCCTAGACCCCCCGGAGCAAGTCCAAACCGCCCGACGACGTGCCCTTGCCGAGGGCAAGTAGGACGCGCAGGTGGATGCCACCAACCGGCCGCTTGATCTGGCCGGGGAACAGGATGGGGCCTACTCCCTGCACCGGACCCTTTCTTTGGTAGAGGCATCTCCGTCGGTCGGGCCCGCAAAGAAAGGCTCCCACCCAAAGAAACGGGCCCGACCGCGTCGCATGCCTCACATGTCCGGGCCTGCGGCCAGGACGCTCAACTTGGGCGTGCCTGGGGCTGTGGTGAACGTTGTGATGTCTCTTCGTCCGTCGGGCCCGCAAAGGAAGCGTCCACGGAAAGGAACGGGGCCGCGAGCGCCGCAGGCCTCAGGTCCTGGCCTGGCGGCCAGACGCTCGACTTGGGCGTGCTTGGGGCTGGGGTGAACGGTGCGGTCCCGGGGCATCTCGCCTGCGGCCGAAGGAAGGGTCCACGGGAAGGACGGGCCCGGCCGCGGGCGCTCTGTGGTAACCTGGGAGGCAGGCGTCCCCGTCCCGGCCACGCTCGGGGGCCGACCACTGGCCCGCAGATTTATCAAACGGTGGTCACTACCGCCGCTCGTGCAGCAGCCCTCCCACCACTACGACAGCGCGACCACCGTGTTCTCCCCCGAGGGGCGGATCTACCAGGTGGAGTACGCGCGCGAGGTCGTCAAGCGCGGCACCACCGTCGTCGCCGTGACCGCCGAGGACGCTGTCGGATTCCTGGCCGGCCGGCGCAAGGGCAGCCGCCTGGCGATCCAGGACAGCGTCGAGAAGATCTTCAGGATCGACGACCACGTCGCTTGCGCTTCCTGCGGCCTGGTCGCCGACGCGCGGCGCCTGGTGGACATCGGCCGCCACATCGCCGCCGGTTCGAAGTACCTCTACGACGAGCCCGTCGGCGTCGAGGGCCTGGTGCGCGACCTCTCCAACCGCATCCACGGGTACACCCAGACCGGAGGCAACCGGCCGTTCGGTGTCGCCCTGCTGGTCGGTGGGATGGCCAACGGCTCGCCCCGGGTCTTCGAGACCGACCCGTCGGGCGCGTTCGTCGGCTACAAGGCAGCCGCCCTGGGCAACCGGGCCGACAAGGTCCGCGGTCGCCTGGAGGAGCGCTTCAGCCCCGGCCAAGAGCTCGACGAGGCTCTGGCCGTGGCCTACGGCGCGTTGACCGCCACCCCCGAGGAGACCCGCTCGGAGCGCTACGAGGGCGCTGTGATCACGCCCGACGGCTTCCGCCGGCTCACCGAGGAGGAGATCCAGGAGATCGCGGAGAGCAGTGGCTCGCCGGCGCCCGCCGACGGCGAGGCCGACGAGGACACCGAGGAAGGCGTCGAGTAGCCGGTCCGCGCCCAGGATCGAGGCTCAAGCTCTCTTCAGCACGCCCAGGAACCGGGCGGTCGCCACGGCTCCGATCGAGCCGATCACGGCGACCAACGCGACCAGGTAGATGGCATCCAGCGTGCCGGCTCCCCCGATGACCGCCGCGGTCTGCTTGTCGGCCTGTGCGAGGGCATCGACGATCGCTTGGATGTTGAGGAGATCGGCACCGATCAGGGTGCCCATGGCACCGGACGCGTAGGTGATCGGTCCGACCTGCTGCCACTCTGACCCCGCCAGCGAGAGCCCCATCACCAGCGAGACGGCCACGATGGGCAGGCTAGGGACCAGGATGCCACGCTCGGGATCGATGGTGGCCACCCAGTATGCGACACCGGTCACGATCCCGATCCCGACCACGGCCTTCCAAACCGGCATCCGATCCTTGACCAGGAACCGGAGGCTGAGACCGATCGGGATCAGGGCCCCGGCCGCGTTGATGCCAAGGATCACCCCGTCCATGGTGAACAACGGTAAACTGAGCCAGGCAAGGAAGGGCGCCAGGAAGAGCACCACGACGACCTCACCGGGCGTGATGCCGACCATCTTGAACCCGGCGAAGGTCACGTAGAGGATCAGGAAGACGACCAGCAGGACGATGGCTGCGCTGACCAGCCGCGGATCGAGCGCGAGGTCCAGCGGCACGGATCAGACCTCAGGTGTCTTGGGCGGCAGGTTCGGCCGTCGGCTCGTCGCCTGCGGCCAGGCGCATCTCGACCTCGGCCAGCCGGTCGACCAGGTCCTGGACGGTGACCGAGCTCTCGACGGGCTCGTCGGCCCGCATCCGCTGGTACACCTCGATGCCCAGCTCGGTGAAGAGAAGGTCGAGCTCGTGGTCCAGCCGATGCCGTCGCCGCGTGTCGTCGACGTTCTCCTTCAGCCGCTCGGCGAAGTCCTGGACAGCGTGGGCTTGGCGGGCGATCTGGTCCTTGAGGTCCTCGAGGGACACGGCCCGTCATGGACCGTCCGGTGTAAAAAACGTCTATGGTCCCAACGTCGGAACGTCGACCGGGCCCGAGCGCCTGGATGCTGCGCTAGGCGTCCTTCTCCGTCCGGCAGTCCTCGCACCCGTGGAAGAGGATAGCCTCGGCCTCGTCCACGGTGATCTCCTTGAACTCGGAGAGGCAGCCGGGGCACGAGATCGTGATCCGACGGGTGGTCATGTCGCCTCTTCGGCTAGACGCCGCGCGTCTCCATGGCCTTGTTGCGCAGCTGCTTGGACCTGCACTTGCGGCAGCGCGTGGCACGCATCGGGTTGCGCGCGTAGCACTTCATGCAGATCTTCTTCTTGAGCAGCCGCGCCTCGGCTTCGGGGAACCTTGCCATCTGCAGCACCACTCGACAAGGCCTCAGGGGCCTTGCAGGATGCCGGAGCAAGCGGGTCCTGCTAAAAAACATATCGGCTGTGGGACGGGGGCGGTCCCGCCTCGGCCGCTGGCAGGTCGCACGAGCGATGGGAGGGGGTAGGATGGAGAGAGAAGGAGACCGGGGAAGCCCCCGGTGGACCGGACGTTGGGCAGGGTCCGGCTAGCTGGGCGGCACCATGGGTCCGCCGGGCGGGTCGTCGGGCCCGTCGGGGACCAAGCTCATCGGATCGAGCACGGCCTCGAGCTGCCGGGTGTCGACGGTCGACCCAGAGGCACCGTCGGGCGCCTTGTCGACCCAGAGGCGCACGTCGTAGTCGGGCAGCGAGTCCCCGACGTAGCTCGTCGTGCCGGTGGCCAGGTTGGTCAGGCTGTCCTCGAGGTAGTACATGTTGCCCCCGTCGGCACCGGACCATCCGCCGTCGTCCTCCCAGTAGGTGACGTCGAACCGGAGGGTCGCGTCCTCCAGCATCCGGCCGGTCCAGACGGTCTCGCTCTCGACCACGCCGTTGTCCATGGCGTGGTAACCGATGTCGGCGACCTCGCCGCTGTCCCGGCCGAAGTGGGTGTCGTCGCCACCGACGACGCCCCGGTTGGCCTGGCTCTCGTAGCCTTTGCGACCGGCGTTCATGTAGAAGGTCGCCTCCCCCTCGCCCCAGTCGTGGTCGTCCTTGACCGTCGAATGGGCCAGGCCCATGGTGACCTGGCGGGTGTCGGCCACGTCGCTGGTGATCCCGTTGACGGACACCTTCACGTTGTTGGTGCCGCCGTTGCTATCGGCGGCGGCCTTCTCGTAGTAGTCCATACCGTCGATGTCCTCGGACAGCATCACGTCGGTCACGTAGTGGGTCGAGACCGATTCGTAACCCCCACCCCAGCTCGTGTCGTCCTCCCGGACGACGACCTTGATGTCGATGACCGGCGAGCTGCCGGGGACGGTGATCGGGTCGAAGGTCGGCCCGTCGTCCCCCCAGGTGGTGGTCAGGGGTGCATCCTGGCTGTAGGTGTACGTGCCCGCGGCCTCGTACCCGGCGCTGCCGAGGCTCCCGTCGGGGTCGACGTACACGTCGACGACCCACTCCCCGGCGCCGCCACCGTCGTGGTCGGAGGCGATGGACAGCTCCTCGAGCCGGACGACAGCGTCGCCGGCCAGGTTGGCCTCGCCGATGCCGTCCACCGTGCTGGTCTGGCCCAGCAGCTCGATGACGAGATCGATCGACTGGTCGCTGGTCAGAAGCTCGCCGTGGTGACCATCGACGAAGTCCATGGTGGCACCGTCGACGTAGGGGGACTCGGCCGGGACGACCCCGTCGAACCCGTGCTCGACCCCGTCCCCGTCGTAGTCGTAGGAGAGCCACTGGAGGTACTGCGGGTCGCCGCCGATGGCGTGGTAGTACTCGCCGGACGGCTCGCTGTACCCCATCCGGTCGAGGAACGTGCTACCGGGCTCCATGTCCGAGCCGGTCGGGTTCCACTTGCCGAACCCGCCCAGGTTGCTGGGCACCCAGGCCTCCCAGGTCCCGTGGTTGGGTGTCCCGAGCATGAGCAGGTCGTCGACCCGCTGGGCCCAGTCGGTCCGGACATCGGCCGTGCCATCCCCGTACCAACCCGTCTGATCGTCCCAGAAGTCGACGTCGGCGCCGGGTTGCTCGACCAGGAACCGGCTGACCAGGCCACCCATGCTGTGGGCCACGATGTCCACCGGCTGGTCGGCCGGGTAGCCTTCGGCCGCCAGCGCATCTTGGATGGCGTCCTCGACGATCTTGCCAGCCACGTATGGGATGTGCTGGCCCTCGCCTGTCGGCTCGTAGCTCAACGCCTGGGTGCCGGCCTGGCTCGGGTCCAGGTCCAGGACCGTGAAGCCTTGGGCCTGCAGCTTCGGGATCATCTCCCGGAAGCCATCCCCGTCCCCGTGCCAGCCGGGGATCAGGACGATCGGGTTCTGGGCTTGGTGGCCCTG
>CAYXGD010000170.1:0-4839 GCA_964464425.1 uncultured Thermoplasmatales archaeon | reverse complement strand
GCCCTCGTTGTAGTCGATGACCCACTCGATCCCCCTGGCGATGTCGGCCGTGCTGGCGCCACCGATGTCGTTGGCGATCTTGACGTCCACCAGCTTGGCGCCTGGAGCCACCCCCCGGGGAGTGGGCGAGGCGTTGCCCTCCGCTGAGGCCCCCCGGCCCAGGGCGATGCTGGCCACGTGGGTACCGTGCCCGTTGCGGTCATCGGGGTCGTGACCGGGGTCACCGTTGGGGTCGGTATCCCGGAAGCAGTCGTCCCCGTCACAGACGGGCATGAGTTCGGCGCCCACGACGCCGGCGCCTTGGAAGGTCGGGTGGCCGTTGTCCACGCCGGTGTCGAGCACGGCGATGGCGATCCCGGCGCCGTCGAAGTCCTCCAGGCCCTCGTCGGAGCTACCGGCGTAGGCCTGGACGGTGTCGGGGTTGTAGGTGGTCGAGCCTGCCACACGGATAGCCTTGTTGGAGACCTCGAGGCCGCTGGCCAAGGGGGCGGCCACGCTGAGGACCACGATCACCACCAAGAGGGTCGCTGCCGCTCGGTGGCCCTGGCTCGACGGGTTCGGCATCCAAGGTACCCGCCCGTCAGGACCTTCTTAAAGCTTGTTGCAGGCGGCGTGCCCAACGAGGGGGCTAGGTCTCCCAGACCCGCCAGGTCTCGCCCCGCTCGGTGGTCACGATCTTGGGCTCCCCCAACAGGCCCGTGACGTCGGCCAGCTCGTCCTTGAGGACCCGCAGCGCCAGCAGACCCCCGGTACCGGCCACGGCCTTGGCCAGTGGGAGCTGCATCTCCTCGGGGCAGCGGACGGCGTAGACCAGATCGGCGCCCTCGTAGAGCCAGGGTTTGGGGTCGGTGATATCCTCCTCGAGGGTCCGCACGCTGGCCGGGGCCCCGACCAGACGCCCTCCGTGGACGTCGGTGGCCACCGCAGCCAGGTCCGGGCGTCGCTCGAGGAGGTCCTCCAGGGTGTCCCAGCGTGCCCCCACGCCGACCTCGACGACGCGGGCGCCCGCCGGGAGCCTCTCGACGACGGCTTCCGGTAGCACGAAAGGACATATCCCCGCACCCACGTATGTGCTTGCGTGCTCCCGCCGTTGCAGTACCGGCAGTTCGAGGAGGACGATCTCTACGAGGTGCTGCAACTGGCCAACCGGACGCTGGACGAGACCTACGAAGGGGGCCTGTTCCTCCACTTCGCCCGGTTGTACCCAGAGGCCTTCATCGTGGCCGAGGCCGACGGCGACATCGTCGCCTTCGTCCTGGGCACCGTCCAGCGGGCCTACGAAGCCCGGATCCTGGCCTTGGCCGTCGAGCCCGACTGGCGGCGGCGAGGGATCGCCACCCGCCTGGTCCACCGGTTCCTGGAGACCTTCGAGCGCTACGGTGTCAAGCGGATCACCCTGGAGGTCCGGGTCTCCAACGAGGGCGCGATCAGCCTCTACGAGGCCCTTGGGTTCGAGAAGAAGGGCATCCTGGAGGCTTACTACGGCGACGACGAGGATGCCTACGTCATGGCTCGGACGTTGTGAGGCCGAAGCTCCGCTGATCCTCGAGGAGAGAAGGAAGGAGAAGAGAGACGGACGGGCCGTCTCTGGTACGGCCGGCAGCCGGAGCTGCTGGCGGGCCTAGTGGGTCGTCGCCACGTTGGCCGCTTTGTCTAGTTGGCTTGCGAACTTCTCCAGCCGTCCGGAGACCCGGGCGGGGTTGGAGAACTCGTCGTCAGACAGGACCGAGGCGAGCTCCTTGCCGAGCACGAAGATGGCTCGTTTGTGGTCACTCTTCGATCGGTGAACGTGCGTCGGCTGGACCCCCACGGACTCGTAGTCCGTGAAGACCGGGGCTTCCGCTTCGCTACCGCTCTCGAAATGGTCCTTGATCTGGCACAACAAAGTGTGCAGCTGGATCAGTTCGTTCTTGTGCACAGGTCATCCCCTCCTGCGGATTGGCGAAAGCTGTGGCGGGTTATAAACTTTTGTCAAGGTCCGGCCTCCCCCGGTGGCTCGGTGGCCATGAGACGGGGGGTTGGCCGGACGCTTGACGGTGGGGTCCCGGGCCTCGTTCGACAAGATGCCGAACAGCGCCGCCGGGAACCGACGGTCGGTCCCCGGCGGGGATGACTTGCTGGCAGGTCAGAGGTCGTCCTTGGTCAGGACCTCGATCTGGCCGGGCTCGTTGGTGATGTTGCCCTTCTTGACCCCGACCAGGGTGCTGATCCCCTTCTCGACAGCGATGTCGAGGAGGCGCTGGGTGATGACCCCGTCGAAGACGACGGCCTGGGCGCCCTGGCCCTCGCGCTTGAGGGTGTCGGCCAGGTCCCGGACCGGGAGGGGTCCCTTGACGACGTTGTTCTTGTCGTCGAGGAGGACGCCCTGGAGCTGGCCGGACAGGTTGCCGAGGTGCCCCTGGTAGACGTCCAGGGGGCTGTCCCCGCCGCCCTTCTGCTGGCTCTGGGCCTTGGGTTCCTGCTCGGATCGCTGGCTCTCCTGGGGCTGGCGCTCCTTGGGCTGCTCTCGGTCCCTGCGGCGACCCTTGTCCTTGCGGTCGCGCTTGTCCTTGCGGTCGCGCTTGTCCGAGCGGTCCTGGCGCTCCTGCTTCTTCTGGCGCCCGTTGCCACCGCCACGCTGCTCCTGCTTCTGGCGGCCGCCTCGCTGCTTCTTGTCCTTGGTCTCCTGCTTGGCCTCGTCGGCGTCCAGCTCGGCCTCCTCGAGCCACTGCTCGAGGGGCACCTTGTTGCGCAGGGTCTTCATCATCTGCTTCTGGGTGAGCTCCTCGACCTCGTGGTTGGGCGGGGCCTGGGCCACGAAGTCGACGTCGGCCACTTGGATGAGCTCCTTGAGGAGCAGCTCGCCGCCCCGGTCGCCGTCGACCAGCGCGGTGATGACCTTCTCCTTGGCCAGGTCCTTGACGGTCTTCGGGATGCTGGTCCCTTCGACGGCGATGGCGTTCTTGATGCCGTTCCGGAGCAGGTTGGCCACGTCGTTGCGGCCCTCGACGACGAGGATCGCATCGGAGCTGGAGACCGTCGGGCCGGCGGGCAGTCGCTCGCTCCCGTAGGAGACGAGCTCCTCGATGCGGACCGACTCCTTGACCTCCTCGATCAGCTCGCCGGAGGCATCCTTGGTCTCGCTGGACATCTTCTGCAGGAGCTCCTTGGCACGGCCAAGGACCTGGTCGCGCTTGGAGACGCGAACGTCCTCGATGCTCTCGACCTCGACGGTGGCCTTGCACGGGCCGATCCGGTCGATGCTCTCCAGGGCGGCAGCCAGGATGGCGGTCTCGACCTTGTCCAGGCTCGAGGGCAAGGTGATGACACCGTTGGTCTTGCCTCCCTCGGAGGTGGCTTCGACCTCGATCCGGCCGATGCGGCCGGACTTCTGGAGGTCGCGGAGGTCGAGCTCCTCTCCGAGGAGCCCTTCGGTCTGGCCGAAGATGGCACCGATGACGTCGGGTTTCTCGACGACGCCTTCGGCGGTCATCTCCGCCGTGATCTCGTACTTGGTCGTGGTAGGGTCAAGGTCCATGTGATGGTCTCCTTCGAAGCATCCGACAGGAGCGCGGGCCCGACCCGGGCGACGTCCGGAACCGGCCCTCCGGGGCCTCCGTCACCATGGTGAGGAGGCGCAGGTGGGGTGGGGACCTCGTTTGGCCCCCGGAACCTGGATGATGTCTTTGTGATGCGTGAGCGTGGAGCGCTGGCCCCGGCGCGTCGGTCGCGCACGAGCCACGGTTCCTGTGGACAGGATGCAGAAAGCCGGCCCATTCATAAAGGTTACCGGGCCAGGGGAGACCTTCCTGGCCCGATCGAGAGACCCTAAGCAGCCCGAGATCAGCTCTCGGCGTCGGTATCGCCTGCCTGGCTGTCGGCCTGGCCCTCCTCGAGGCTATCGAAGTAGACATCCAGCGCCTTCCGGACGGTCTCCGAGAGGTTCTGGCCGTCCAGGATCTTGATCTGGTGGAGCTGGAGGTGCTGCCGGATGGGGAGCTTGGCTTTCAGCTGCTTGGTGTCCTCGAGGTCCTTGTCGCCGGTGTCAACGTGCAGGTTCATCCCGGTCATGGCAACCTGTGGTGTGTGGGGCACCCTCCACCAGGCCTTGGGTTGGGCCAAGGTTGCGATGGCCCCCCTTTCCCCGGTCCCTCGAGGCCGGACCGGGGGATGGTCCGGAGGCGAGGAGGTCCACATCGGACAAGGTCCCGGCGGGAGAAGGGGTGCGTCCACGGCTCACCGGCCTGCTGGGAAGGTCACAGGCGTGGGGGACGGCCGAGCCTGGCCCGGAGATCCCGCAGGAAGGCGGGCAACCCCTCGACGGTGCGCGTGCCCTTGGTGGCCAACTGGGCCAGCTGTCGGCGGTAGGACCCGTCGCAGGTCACCCCGTGGGCCTCGAGCATCTCCTTCATGCGCCGGTTGATGGTCCCGCCGGTCCGGTCCCAGTCCGGAAGCATGATGATCCGCTGGTGGCGAGCTCCCAGCCGGTCGGCGGTGGCCAGCAGCGGATCCCCGTCGTTGACGAGGAGGATCTGGCCCCGGCAGCCCAGGCGCTGGAGCGCTTCCCGGTCACGCATGCCCTCCACGAGGATCGGGGTGTTGGCGTTGTCCACGGAGAGCTCCTCGAGCAGCTCGTCGAGGCGCTCGAGGCGTTCCTTGGCTCTCACGTCTCTAGGACACCTCGTAGCAGCTCCCGGAGGTCGGCCTCCCGGGCGCCGGCGAGGTGGAGGGTCTTCTGCCGGCTGGTCTGGCCCCGGGCGATGGTCACGGCCCCGGCCTGGAGGTCGAGCTGGTCGGCGACCAGGTCCACCAGCGCGAGGTTGGCCTGGCCATCCTGTGCAGGCGCCTGAACCTTGGCCT
>CAYXGD010000169.1:0-4876 GCA_964464425.1 uncultured Thermoplasmatales archaeon | reverse complement strand
ACCACGGTGACATCCATGCCGAAGATCCCCGTGTCGGGGTCGTACTTCATGTGCTGGAAGTCGGTGTGGTCGGCGACCCCGAAGGACACGTTCCCGTTCTCGTCGAACTGGTAGTCGGCCAACTGGTTGTTGCGGGCCCAGAGCGCCTTCTCGATGAACTCGGTCGCGTCGTCGCCGCGCAGGGTCACCTTGACCCCGATGGGCTGTCCACGTCGGACACCCCAGTCGCGGGCGCCGCGCTTGGCGCGGGTCCGGATCGGCTGGGCGCCGGTGACGTCCTTGAGGACCTCCTCGGCCTTGAGGAGCCGGTCGCCAGCCTCGCCGACGCCGATGTTGACGACGACCTTGCTGACACGGACCTCACGCATGACGTTCTGGACCTCAGCCATCGATGGTCACCTCGGGAAGGGTGATCTCCACCGCATCGCTCCCCACGACGAACACGTAGGGGCGGACGGTCTCGAAGGTCTCCTCGGCGCCCAGCGCCACCAGGTTGGGGGCACCGGACGGGACGACCTTCTCCTCTTGGATGTCCGCGATCTCGCCGATGTGGGTACCGCCGGTCACGTAGGCCGGTGCACCCGCCTCGAACGGGTAGTGGTCGGCGATCTCTTGGGAGGGGAGTTTGAGCTTGAGGACGTCGCCGGTGCTGTAGGTGTCCTCCTTGACGACGATGTTGCGGCCATCGTGGAGGTTGAGTTGGGTCCGGCCCTTCTTGACGAGGCGCTTGTCCTCTATGCGGGCCAGCTTCCAGGTGGCTTGGTCGTCAGGCACCGGGACCAGGATGATCCGGCCGTGGGTGTCGTAGAGCACCCGGTAGTGGGTCCCGTCTTCCGGGAAGGAGAGGACGTCCATGAAGCCCAGGCCCCGTCGCGCGTCGCGACAGGGGGCCCCGTCGACGAGGACCCCTCCGCCGGAGATCATCGCGTTGACCTCCCGGGAGCGGGTCGCCAGCTTCAGCACGTCGCGGATGGCGACGACCAGCGGGAGCGAGTCTTCGGCGGCGTGGGGGCCAGCCCGGGGCTTGGGGGCGAAGGTGGCCACCTTCTTGGGGATGGTCCACCGCCTTGGCTGGGCCAATCGTTTGATGTGCTTGCTCAAGCGGATCCCTCCTTCTCGGTGGTGGTCTCTTCGTCGGTGCTGCCCTCGACCGCCTCATCGGGGTCGGGGGCGTCGTCGGCGGGGGCCTCGGCGTCGTCGGCCTCAGCGCCCTCGTCGTCCTCGTCGTCCTCGAGGCCGCCGGCGGTGCCGGCGTCCTTCTTGCCCTTGGTCCACCCGGGGGCGCCGGGCGCTTCGGGCTCCTTGGGCGTGTCCTCGGGGGGTGCCCCGCCCTTGGGCTCTGCGACCTGCTCGGGCTCCGGTTCCGCCTCTGCCTCGGGCTCTGGCTCGGGCTCGGGCTCCGGTTCGGGTTCCTCGACCTCGATCCCCTTGCGTTCGAGCTTGGCCCGGCGCAGGGGGTCGGCGAGGTCGAGCTTGGTGATCACGAGGTTGGATGGGTGGATGGGTCGAGCGACCTCGGTGCCATCCGCCTTGCGGATGGTCATGCCGTCGACCTCGACGGTGTACCGCTTCGGATGGATCTCGATGATGTCGCCCTCCTGACCCTTGTAGTCGCCGCGCATCGCGCGCACGGTGTCGCCGACGCGCAGGGGCAGGGACCGGCGGTCGTACTTGACCATCAGGTCCTCGGACAGGTGGGCTGCCATGCGCTTGCGCCTGTCGTGGAGGGGCGCCTGGTGGAGGTCACGGCGCTGCTTCCTTGGTTGCTGGGAGTTGCCTGGCATCTATCACACCTCACACGATCTGGCTGGCCAGCCGTGCCACGCTGGGCCACCGTTCGGCGGCTTCGCGGGCCACGGGGCCTTTGATGTCGCTACCACGGGTCTCGCCGGTCTCGTGGACGATGACGGCAGCGTTGTCTTCGAACTGGACCATGGTACCGTCGGCGCGGCGGAAGGGCCGCCGGGCACGGACGACGACGGCCAGGTGGAGCTCACGTCGCATCTCGGGGGTGCCCTTCTTGACGCTGACGAGGATCAGGTCGCCGATCCCACCAGCGGGGTAACGTCGGTGGACGTTGCCTTTCCGGGGGACGGTGACGACCTCGACGATCTTGGCGCCGGTGTTGTCGACGCACTCGAGGCGAGCACCGGTCGGGAGCCCGCGGGTCTGCTTCCCAGCGATGCCCCTCATCAGGCTTCAGCCTCCTCGGTCTCTTCCTCGTCCGGTTCGGCGTCGGGCTCGAGGATCGGTGCACCGGCGTCCTGGCCGTGCACCTCGAGCTTGCCGGCCCTAGCCTCGACGACGACGAACGACTTGGTCTTCGAGAGGGGGCGGCACTCGGCGATCTTCACGCGGTCGCCCGGCGTGAGTGTGATGCAGGGCGGGTGGTGGGCCGCGTAGCGGCTCGTGCGCTTCTCGTAGCGGTCGAACTTCGGGAGACCCCAGAAGCGCTTCCGCTCGACGATGACGGTCCTGTTTCCTTTGATGCTCGAGACCCGCCCCTCGATGACCTGGCCCCGCACGGACAACGTCCCGTCGAAGGGACAGTTGGGGTCCGTGCAGGTGTCCTCGGGGGGCTGGACGTCGAGTCCGATGTTCCTGCTCATGCCTTCACCCGTGCCTTCTTGATGCGGTCCTCTGGCCGGTAAGCGATGTCCTCCCCATCGAGGAGGACCTCGCGCTCGTTGAGTGTGAACGTGAAGCTCTGGCCGAGCTTGCCGACCACGCGGCGTTGTCCCTCGACATCGAGGGTCAGCGTCTTCATGGTCTCATCGACCACGATGCCGGCCAGACCGGCCAGCGTGGGGTCGTTGGTCCCGCTGACCCGGACCTGTCGTCCGATCAGCTCGTCGCGGACCAGGGCTGCGGCGACGTTGTCGTTGTCAGCGGATCTCGGCATGGAAACCCATCTTCTCCAGTTCCTTCTTGACGCGCTCGCGGTGGTCCCCTTGCAACTCGATGTTGCCGTCCTTGTAGGACCCGCCGCAGGCGCATGAGTTCTTGAGCTCGACGGTGAGAGATTTGACGTCGATATCGTCGGGGTCGATCCCCTCGACGATCGTCACCTGCTTGCCGTAGCGCCGCGTCGACGTGTAGATCGCGATCTCTTGCTGTTCGCGAGCGATCTCCTCGCAGACGCAGATCTCCTTGGGCAATCCGCAGGTGTCACAGACGCTCATCTGTCTCCTCGCTTCGCTCGTGGGCGATGGTCTTCATCCGGGCGATCGTCCGTCGGAGGTAGCTGATCCGACCCGGGTTGGGGGGCGCGCCACCCATGGCAGCGACCCCGCGCTCGTGCATGAGCTCCTGCTGGAGCTCTTCAAGCGCGGCCTCGAGGTCCTCGTGTCCCATGTCGCGGATCTCGGAGGCCTTCATGCGTCATCCTCCTGGATCTCTCGGACGGCGCGCTTGATCTTCTCGGCGAGCTTGGGTCCGATGCCGGGGACCTCGGCGAGGTCGTCCTCGCCGGCCTCGGCGATGCCGGCCACGTCGTAGCCGGCTTCCTCGAGGGCCTCGGCCTTGGCCTTGCCGACACCAGGGATGTCGGTCAGGCCGACATCGCTGGGGATCTCGGCGGTGGCCTCAGCGGCGGGCTCCGGTTCCGGCTCGGGGGTCTCGGCCTCGTCGGGCTCGGGGGCCTCGGTCTCCGCCTCGGCTTCGACGGCCTCCTCGATCTCCTCGAGGGCCGCTTCGGCCTCGGCTTCGTCCTCGATGGCCTCCTCGGCGATCTCCTGGGCCCGCTCGGGGACCTCGCCAGGGGCGACGACCTGGATGTCGTCGGGCAGCTTGGCGTCGGGGTCCATCACGTTGATCTTGACCCCGATGGTGCCGAGCTTCTTCTTGGCCACGGCGTAGCCCCGCTTCATGAACTGGTCCGCGGGTTCGCCGCAGTGCTTGATGTGGCCCGAGGTGAACTTCTCCATCCGGCCTCGGGATCCGGTGAGCTTCCCGGTGAGGACGATCTGGACGCCCTTGGCGCCAGAGTCCATGATGCGGCGCACGGTCGAGTGCCCGGCGCGGCGGAAGTGCCAGCCGCGCTCCAGGGCCTCAGCCATCTTCTGCGCCATGATCTGGGGGTTGAGGTTGGGGTTCTCGGCTTCCTCGACCTCGATCTGGGGGTTCTCCAGGTCGAACTTCTCCTTGAGGTCGCGGGTGATCCGCTGGATGGTCGACCCACGGCGGCCGATGACGAACCCGGGGCGCTCGGCCACCAGGCGGATCCGCAGGCCCATGGGCGTGCGCTGGATCTCGCAGCCACCGAAGCCGGCCCGAGCTGCCTCGCGGTGGAGGAACTCGGTCATGAGGAGCCGGCGCATGTTCTCGTTGATCAGCTTGCGTTCGACGGCCATCACTCAGCACGCTCCTCTAGGACGATCTCGATGTGGGTCAGGTCCTGGTTCCAGGACGTCGCACGGCCCCGGGCGCGAGGCCGGGTGCCTTGGATCTGGCCGGCTCGCTGGGAGGCGGCGTGCTGGATCCAGAGGCGCTCGGGTTCCAGGCCCTTGTACTCGGCGTTGGCCTCGGCCTGCTGGACGATGTCCAGGATGCCTTCGGCGGCTCGCTTGGGGTAGCCGCCGGGACCGGTGCCCTTCTGGTGGGCCTTGTTGCGGTGGTGGCGCCGGTAGGGTACCGCCTGCTTCTTCTCGATGACGTCCTCGAGGAACGTCTTGGCGTCCTCGAGCTTGCGGCCACGGATCGCGCGGCAGACCTCAACGGAGTCCTTCTGCTTGATCTGGAGCTCCTTGCCGAGGGCTTTGGACGTGCGGTCCGGGTCGGGATCTGTGGAGTAGCCGATGCCCACGTTGTCACCTCACTTCAGCGGCATGTACTTGGACGACCGGGTGGCGCCGACACCGGGTCCTGTGTGTTCGAC